>JANONE010000338.1:0-9426 GCA_031420675.1 Ilumatobacteraceae bacterium
CGGCAATCCGATCACGGCCGACCGTCACATAACGCTCAGAGCTCACCCGTGTAACAGCGTCCCTCAAGTGCCGGTCTGCCACGATCACGTTCGTGCCAGCTGATCACTCTCAGCGTTCAAATGGCCGTCGGTGGGCAGAAGTAGATGGCCGCAGTGGGCAGATTCCGGTGGCCGCCGACACACGACCCGAGATGGAGCCGACCCATGACGAGTGCCACCCCGACCGGGCAAGGGATCGACTCCGCCGGTTGTGGTCCCGCCTGACGGTGAGATCAGGGTCCTGTGGGAGGGGCGCTCCCCGCTGCTCGGCATCGACACGACGACACCGAAGGCGGAGGCCAGCGTTCAGGTACCGCCGGGTGGCCGGTTACTTCTCTTCTCCGATGGGCTCGTCGAGGCCCGAACGCGCGCGATCGACGCTGGAATTGCGGACCTCGTCGAGCTACTCGGTTGCGACCGCAACCTCGACGTCGAGGAACTTGCGGAGAACCTCGAAGTGCACGACTTGCACAAGGATGATGTCTGCATCCTCAGCCTCACCCGCGGATTGAACCCGGTGCCATCCGAGACTGGAGGTCTGGTCTGACTACGCTCGGGTCTTTCCGACCGAGACGGAGCGTGTGATCATCACCGAGCTGGCATCGAACGACGAGGCTCTGGGGCGGGCCCTGCGAACGTTGTTCGACGCCCAGCAACGCATCGGTCCCGACAACCTTGCGGGCGTGGTCGAGGTTGTTCGCGTCCTCCTCGAAGCCGATCAGGCGCGAGTGCACGTGGCCGACTATGCGATGCAATGCTTCCAAGTATTCGAGGCGGCGGGGCCGATGGGCCCTTCCTATCTGATGGAAGGCACGCTCGCCGGTCGCGCTTTCGCGACTGGCGAGATGATTGTCACGGATGCCGCGTGGTGGGTGCCGCTCGTCGAGGGAACCGAACGGCTGGGTGTGCTCGAGTTGAGCTACGACTCTCCCCGCCTGGAGACGCCTGAGTTCCTCGGCACAGTCGTCACTGCGTTGGTGCTGCTGACGACGAGCAAGCGTCGCTACACCGATGTGTGGCTGCGCACACGGCGCGCCGAAGCTCTGTCACCGGAGGCCGAGATGCAATGGAACCTCTTGCCCCCACTCTCGTGCTCCACCGACGATGTCGCGGTGAGCGGAATGCTGGAGCCCGCATATGCGATAGGGGGCGATTCGTTCGACTACGCCATCAACCCGGGCCGCCTCGACGTCGCCATCGTCGACGCGGTCGGACACGGGATGGCGGCTGTGTTGATGGCGGCCTGCGCGATCAACACCCTGCGCAACGTCAGGCGTGAGTCCGGCACGCTGGAGGAGGCGTACCGGCAAGCGGACCACCTCCTCGACCAACACTTCGGAAACGCCAACTACGTGACGGGGCTGATCGGATCCCTGGACTTCGACACCGGTGTGCTCACGTGGATCAACGCCGGCCATGTCCTTCCACTGCTGGTGCGCAACGGAACTTATGCAGGCGAACTGCACTGTGCACCGTCGATGCCGATGGGGCTCGGAGGCCGCGTCCTCCAGGTGGCGACGGAGACGCTCCAGCGTGGGGATCGCGTACTGTTCTACACCGATGGAATTTCCGAATCCAGGTCGCCGGATGGAAGCCTGTTCGGGCGAGAGCGACTCGCGGACTTCCTCGTGCGAGCAACACTCGACCGCCTTCCCACCGCCGAGACAGCACGCAGACTGTTGGCCGCCGTTGTCGCCCACGTCGGGCAAGGGCTGAGAGACGACGCGACCCTTCTGCTCATCGAATATCGAGAATTGGACCACAGCTCCGTCGCTGACGGAGACGGAGCACCCGGGTGAACGTGAGGGCGGGTCGTCGAACACGACACGGTCCGCCGTGTCGTATCGTCCGTTGGGCCGGACAGGTCTTTGGGTACACCCACAGAGAACTTCCGTCGGAGTCGTCGGGTGAACGGAGATGCGCTGTGGATCGTGAAACTCATCGTGGCTGAGCCACTGCGGTTGCGAATTCCTGAACCGATCGCGCGTCCGGGTGACAAGCCTGCGTTTCGCGATCTGTTGATCGACAGGGCTGGCGAGGTTCCTCGTCCATCGATCGATGTCGAGCCGGCGGACATCCTCGACCTCGGCGCCGACATGATTCGCGTGCTCGACGTACAGGGCGACGCGGTCGGCCCCTGGGCCGGCACCCTCGACGCCGAGCAGCTCCGCCGTGGCCTACGCGACATGCTCACCGTGCGGGTGTTCGACGCACGGATGCTGCAAGCCCACCGCCAGGGCAACACCTCGTTCTACATGCAGTCGCTCGGCGAGGAGGCAGTGTCGTGCGCGCATCGGCGCGCCCTGCTTGCCGACGACATGTGCTTCCCGTCGTATCGCCAGCAGGGCCTGCTGATCACCGCCGGCTACCCGTTGCTCGACATGATCAATCAGATCTACTCCAACAGCCATGACCCGCTGAAAGGTCGCCAGCTACCGGTGATGTATTCGTCGGCCGATTTCGGGTTCTTCTCCATCTCCGGCAACCTCGGCACACAGTTCATCCAGGCCGTCGGCTGGGCGATGGCGTCGGCGCTTTCCGGCGACACGCGGATCGCCTCCGCGTGGATCGGCGACGGAGCAACAGCCGAAGCCGACTTCCACTCGGCGATGGTGTTCGCGTCGACCTACCACGCGCCGGTGATCCTCAACATCGTCAACAACCAATGGGCGATCTCCACCTTCCAGGGTTTCGCCCGTGGCGACTCCGCAACGTTCGCGACACGAGGGCATGGATTCGGTATCGCTTCGCTGCGAGTGGACGGCAACGACTACCTCGCCGTCCATGCCGTGTCGGCGTGGGCCGCTGAACGGGCGCGGGCCAACCACGGGCCGACCCTGATCGAATGGGTGACCTATCGCGTCGGTGCGCACTCCACTTCCGACGACCCATCGGCGTACCGCCCCAAGGAAGAGCCGGCCACCTGGCCCCTTGGCGACCCGATCGATCGGCTGAAGAACCACCTCGTCCGCATCGGTGAATGGAGCGAGGAGCGGCACCAGCAATGCCTCGACGACGTCGAGTCGACGGTACGCCGGGCGGCCGAGGAGGCCGAACGCTTCGGTACCTTGCGCAGTGACCACTCGTCGCCGGCCTCAATGTTCGACGACGTCTACGCGGTGATGCCCGATCACCTCCGTCGTCAACGCGAGCAAGCGGGGCTCTGACGTGCCGCGCATGACGATGGTCGAGGCGATCCGGGATGCACACGTGGTCGCAATGGAGCGCGACGAACGGGTCGTCGTGTTCGGTCAGGACGTCGGCTACTTCGGTGGCGTTTTCCGCTGCACGCAGGGACTGCAGCAGCGCTTCGGGAAACACCGCTGTTTCGACAGCCCGATCAACGAGAGCGCGATCGTCGGCGCGGCCATCGGCATGGGCGCCTACGGCCTTCGCCCGTGCGTCGAGATCCAGTTCGCCGACTACGTCTACCCGGCGTACGACCAGATCGTGTCCGAAGCCGCCCGGCTCCGGCACCGCTCGGCGGGCGATTTCACGGCACCGATCACGATCCGGATGCCCACCGGTGGCGGGATCTTCGGCGGGCAGACCCATTCGCAGAGCCCGGAGGCGATCTTCACCCACGTGGCTGGGCTGAAGACCGTCATCCCGTCCAACCCGTATGACGCCAAGGGTTTGCTGATCGCGGCGATCGAGGACGATGATCCCGTGATCTTCCTCGAGCCCAAGCGGTTGTACAACGGGCCATTCGACGGACACCACGAGCGGGCGATCGTGCCCTGGTCGAGTCATCCACTGGGCGAGGTTCCAGCCGGTCACTACGTGGTGCCGCTGGGTAAGGCCCGCATCCACCGCGCCGGTGACGAACTGACCGTGTTGACCTACGGCACGCTCGTCCACGTGGCGGAGGCGGCCGCCGCAGAAACCGGGATCGACGCCGAGATCATCGACCTCCGCAGCCTGGTGCCACTCGACCTGGACACCATCGTTCGGTCGGTGCGCAAGACCGGTCGTTGCGTCGTTGCACACGAGGCGACGCTGACGTCCGGGTTCGGTGCCGAACTGTGCGCTGTTGTCCAGGAGCATGTTCTGTGGTCGCTCGAAGCCCCGATCACCCGTGTCACCGGATGGGACACGCCCTATCCGCACGCCCACGAATGGAACTACTTTCCAGGGCCGGCACGTGTCGGCGCAGCGATGCGAGCTACCTTGGCAGCGCGATGAGAGGAATCGTATGAGCGTCCACATCGTCCGCCTTCCCGACGTCGGTGAGGGTGTCGCCGAGGCCGAGTTGGTCGCGTGGCATGTCGCCGTCGGCGACACTGTCACGTCCGACACCGTGGTTGCGGAGGTGCTGACCGACAAGTCCACGGTGGAGATCTATGCGCCCGTCGCCGGCAGGATTGCCGAATTGCACGGCGAGGCGGGCGACGTGCTCGCCGTCGGTAGCGACTTCATCGCAATCGAAACCGACGAATCCGTGGCGCTGCCGGCGGCGGGCTCGGCGGCTGCGACAGAGCCGATCCAGACGACCGTTCCCACGGGAGTGGTCGTGGCGGAGTCCACGGAGGAACCCGCCACCACGTCGGCGGAAGAAGCGGCGCCTCCAGCGCAACGAGCGCTCGCCGCGCCGGCGGTGCGTGAGCGGGCGCGTGCACTCGGCGTCGAGCTGGGCGACATCAGTGGCTCCGGCTCGGAGGGACAGATCACACACGACGATCTCGACCGCTACCTTCAGCACGCAGCACCGGCGGCGAGGGGGAACGGGCGGCCTCCGGTCGCGGCGACCACGCAAGTTCCGCTGATCGGGCTGCGTCGCAAGATCGCAGCCCGCATGACGACGGCAAGCTCGCGCATTCCTCACATCACCTATGTCGACGAGGTCGACATGACCCGACTGCTGCGCCTCCGCCAGTCGTTGGCGACGGCGTATCCCCACCAGCCGCGCCTGAGCGTTCTGCCGTTCGTCATGCGCGCACTCGTGCTGGCGATCGCGGACCAGCCCCAGCTCAATGCAACCTTCGATGACGAGGCCGAGGTCCTGACGACGTACCGCGCGGTCCACATCGGCATCGCCACCCAGACCAAGGACGGCCTGATCGTGCCCGTCGTGCGAGACGCTCAGGAGATGGATCTGTGGAGCAGCGCAACCGAACTGGCACGCATCACGAACTCTGCTCGAAACGGCACCGCTGCAAGAACCGAACTCTCCGGTTCGACGATCACCATCACATCGCTCGGCGCGCTCGGGGGCCTTGTCACCACGCCGATCATCAATCATCCGGAGGTGGCCATCGTCGGGATCAACAAGCTGCAAACCCGTCCGATGTGGGACGGCAACTCGTTCCTTCCGCGAAGCATGATGAACCTCTCGTCCAGCTTCGATCATCGCATCATCGATGGATGGGTTGCGGCGACGTTCGTGCAACGCATCAAAACGCTTTTGGAGGAACCGTCGTTGCTCTTCACGCCGCAGCCCCCTACGCCGGGCCCGCCGAGCCCCGCCGTCAACGAGTGATCGGCGGCGGAGTCAGTCGACTTCGGCGAGCCTGATGACCTTGCTGATGCGCAGCGTGCCGCGGCTTCCATGCCCGGTGTACGTGCCGCTCGTGGGTGCAACGTCGCGGTAGTCGCGGCCGGTGGCAGTGGTTATGTAGCGCAGGTCGGTGTGTCGTCGATGCGTCGGGTCGATGGCCACGACCACGCGCCGGACCGGGTCGAGCACCTCGATCCAGGCGTGGCTGGCGCCGTCACCGACCAAGTGACCCGAGACGTATCGCGCGCAGATCCCAAGGCTGGCGCACATCGCGATCATCACATGCGCCATGTCCTGGCAGACTCCGCTGCGCAGCTGCCATGCCTGGGCCGCGGTGGTGTGCACGGTCGTGACGTCGTGGGCGTAGGTGAACGATGAGTGGATCAGCTCGCAGATTGCGTCAGCGGTCTCGAGTAGGTCTCGACTCGTTCCGAGCGATCGGGCGGCTTGTCGTATTGCTTCGTCGGCAGTGGTGAGCCGCGTTTGGGTTGGGGCGGCGGAATTCCATGGAGGGGGATGACCGTCCGTCGACGTGCGTATCACGAGGGCTCTCGTCTGGAACTCGATGGTGTGCTCGACCGTGGGCACGCTGGCATTGACGATGGTGTTGCCGAACCGATCCGTTCGGGTCCGGATCCTCGCCTCGCCCTGGGCTCGGACGTTGAATCGATGGACCAGCCGCTGCTGATCTCCGTGGCGCTCGCGGGGCAGGATCACCAGTCGCTGGCGGAGGTCGCTCACGGGCTTGGTGTACTCGTAACCCACCGTCTGGTGGATCACGTACGCCGCCCGGCTCGCCCCGATGAGGGCCTCGCGGTCGTACGCGCTGGGGAGCGATTCGAGGAGTTCGTCGCGCATGAAGTGCTCGACATCGCAGCGCCCGCGACCGGCCCATTCGATCTTCGTGGTGCTCCTGGAGATCTCTCACCGCCCGTTCTTCGTGTACGACGCTTTGTCGACGACAGCACAAGCGTGGCACAGGCACGCCCCGGGAACGTGACACCCGGGGGAACAGCTTGTTCTCGGGCTTCGGTGGATCAGGTCGGGCACTCGATTCGTCCGAGCCGTGTCGGATCGTTCCAGCTCGGTCCTGCGCCGACCTCCGCGCGCACGGTCATGTCGACCAGTTCGATCGGGCCGAAGGAGGTGACCATCGCGACGTCGGCTGCATCGCGGCCGCGTCCGACGACAACTCGGCCGATCCGACGCTGGTTGTTGCGCGGGTCGAAGGTGAACCAGCGACCACCGAGGAACACCTCCATCCACGCGCAGAAGTCCATCGGAGCGCCGAGGTCGGTAACGTCGATGTCGGGAAGGTATCCGAAGACGTAGCGGGCGGGGACGTTGAACGCTCTGCACAGACCGATCGCCAGATGGGTGAAATCACGACAGACACCGACGCCTTGCTCGAGCACGGTGAGTGCCGAGTTGGACGGGGACGAACTTCCGTACCGGAACGTGAGCCGGTCGTGCACCCAGTCGCAGATGGCCTGCACGCGCTCCCAACCCGGTGCGATGCCGCCGAACGTCTGCCACGCCAGCTCGGCGAGCTGGTCCGATTCGCAGTACCGGCTCGGCAGGAGGAACTGCAGGACTTCATGGGGCAGTTCCTGTGGCGCGATCAGTTCCGCGCCCTCGGTGGCGTCGTCGGGTTCCTCGCTGACGCCCACCCTGGCCATGAATCGAACTTCTGCGGGCCCGGCGCTGAAGGTGGCCCTCCGGCAGTTGTTCCCGAACGAGTCCACGTACGGCGAGGACGCGAGCACGGTCGCGGCTTGCATGATCTGCAGCTTCGAGTGGGCCACCATCTCGATGTCGGTCGAATGGGGCTCGATCATCATCACGGCATGGGTCGCGACCGGCACGTTGAACAAGAACGAGCACCCGACGTCGAGATCCATCCGTTCATTATTCACAGATCGACGTCGTTTTAGACCTGCGGCTTGCCGTCGCGGCCGAGAACTTGCGAGAGAAGTCGTGCTCAGCGACCCATGACGAACGGGGCCACGAGCCTTGTCCGCCGTGCCCGGCGCCCGGTGTGGTCCTCGGAACGGTCGGCGCTGCCCAGGACCGACACGATTGCCTTCGAGGCCAGGTAGCGCAATGGCTCGGGTTCCCAGTTGCGGGGTTGGTGTCCGACCCAGGGAAGATGGGCGAGATCGCTCGGGCGTTCAAGGATCAGGTCGGCAAGCGTGCGGCCGCCGATGTTCGCCGCCACGAGCCCGTGGCCGCCGTACCCGCCCGACCACGCCAACCCGTTCGCACGGTCGCACGTGATCGACATGCACCAATCGCGAGGCACGGCCAGCGACCCACCCCAATGGTGCGTGATCCGGGCGTGTGCCGCTGCGGGGAAGTGTCGCTGCAGCGAGCCTTCGAGGCGTGCTCGCACCACAGCATTGTGCTCCTGCGCTTGGTCGATGGGGGAGCCGAGCCGATAGGGGGCACCCCGGCCACCGATGGCGATCCGGCCATCGGCCGTGCGCTGGGCGTAGAAGAACAGGTGGTGGGCGTCGGAGATCGTCAGGCCCTCCCGCCACCCGAGCTGCTCCCACGCGGCGTCGTCGAGAGGCTCGGTCGCAATCATCAACGAATACAGCGGCAGGAACCGACGTCGCCAGCCGGGTGCCTGCACGCTGTACGACTCGGTGGCGCGCACCACCATCGTTGCGCGTGCGGAGCCGCGCGGCGTTCGGATCATGCCGGGCTGCACGTCCGCCGGGCTCTGCTCATAGATGGTCACACCCCGCCGCTCGCACGCGTCGGCCAACCCACGTACCAGCCGTGCAGGGTCCACTCGTGCACAGTGCGGCGACCACGTTGCGGCAAGCGCGCCGGGAGTACGCACGTACGCGACGAGTTCGTCGTGATCGAGCAGCCGCAGGTCTTGTTCGCCGATGCCCCGCCCCCGCTTGGCAGTCAAACCCGCGAGCAGGCGTTGGCGTTGGGGCTCCGAGTAGGCGACCGTCAGGGTGCCATCGTGAGCGAAGCCGCACTCGATGGTTTCGTCGTGCGCCACTCGGCCGATCTCGGAGATCGCGGCGAAGGTCGCGCGTTCCGCGAGCAGGACGGAGTCACTGCTGGATCTTTGGGCATACACCGAAGGATCGCCGGCGATGAAGCCCGAGGCCCATCCGCCGTTGCGGCCCGAGGCGCCGAAGCCGGCGATCTCGCGCTCGACGACCGCGATGCGCAGGCCGGGGTCGAGTGTGGCCAGGTAGTACGCGGTCCACAGGCCGGTGAACCCGGCGCCGACGATGGCAACGTCGACGTCGATGTCGGCCTCCAGCGCCGGCCGGGAGACGAGCGAGCCGGGAAAACTGTCGAGCCACAACGAACGTTCGCGAACGGGCGCATCGTCTCGGTCGGGCACGCGGCGACGGTAGCAGCCGCACCGGGCGCGAGCGCGGGCTCAGCGGTTGATCCCGGTCACTCGCGTGTGAGCGGTCAGCCGATTCGCACCGTGCCGTTGGTGCCGTCCACGAGCAACGTCGTCCCGTCGGTGACGGCGGTGATCCCGCGCACGCTGAGCACAGCCGGGATGCCGAGCTCGCGAGCGACGATGGCTGCGTGGCTCTGGACTGCGCCGGACTCACACACGACTGCCACGGCTGCGAGGAACAGTGGTGTCCACGACGGGTCGGTGATTGCGCACACGAGCACCTCGCCGGGTTCGAGGCCGCGGGGGTCGGCCGGGTCGATGATCACCCGCGCCGGACCCGATGCCGTGCCGCCGCTGACGGCGATGCCGGTGACGGTCGTACCGGCGACAGGCACAGCCGGCGCGGCCTCGGCGCGTCGTGACCACGTCGC
Source organism: Ilumatobacteraceae bacterium (assembly GCA_031420675.1). Lineage (GTDB taxonomy): Bacteria > Actinomycetota > Acidimicrobiia > Acidimicrobiales > Ilumatobacteraceae > UBA668. Next base: position 9,350 of record JANONE010000338.1, read on the forward strand.
TGGATCGGGGACGCGACCCTGGAACCACGGGGGCGGGATGCGGTCGTCGAGGTAGCGCTGCAGCGTGTACCGCTGTG
>JANONE010000339.1:0-1693 GCA_031420675.1 Ilumatobacteraceae bacterium
CAGCAAAGCGACAAGGACAGTCCGGCGCTCTACAAGCTGATGTTCAGCGACCGCGACGCCAGTGATATCTCCGAACTGATCACCGCCGGCGAATCAGGCAGCCCCAGCGGACGGTTGGAGGTGCAGGCGAGGTCCGCCAACGGAGCCGACGTGGCGCTCGACGTGACCTTTGCGGCCGCACACCTCGATGGGCGGCGCGTGTACATCGCCAGCGGTCGCGACCTCACCGAGCAACGCGAGGCGCAGCGAGAGATCAACCGCATCGGTCAGCAGCGGCAACTGATTCTCGCCTCGTCCGCCGACGGCATCGTCCACGTCGACGGTGAAGGCACGATCGTGTACGCCAACCCGTCCGCACACCGCATACTCCACTTAGCGGAGGATTCGCTGGTCGGTCGGCACCTGCACGACGCCACCCATCAAACCGATGCCGATGGAAGCGAACAGCCGTGGGTGATGTCGGCAGCTTCTATCACCCTGGCCGAAGGCAAGACCCTGTCGGGACAGCGTGATGTGTATCGGCGTACCGACGGCAGTGCGTTTACGGTCTCGTTCACGTCTGCACCGATCACCGAGGAGGGGAGGGTCACCGGCGCCGTTGTGGTGTTCGCCGACGTCTCCGAACAGGCTGAGATCGAACGCTCGAAGGACGAGTTCGTTGCGCTCGTGAGTCACGAGTTGCGCACGCCACTCACGTCGTTGAAGGGGTCTCTTGGTCTCCTCGCCGGCGGCGTGTTCGGCCCGCTGCCCGGCGATGCCAAGGCGATGCTCGATGTGGCGGTCGCCAACACCGACCGACTGGTGCGGCTCGTCAACGACATCCTCGATCTGCAGCGTGTCGAGGCCGGCCGCCTGTCGCTCGACCTCCAGTCGCATGCACTCACCCAGCTCGTCAACGATTCGGTCGCGATGGTGGAAGGCGTGTTCACGGCGCGCGAGATCGGGCTCGAGAACAGGCTTGCGGGAGTCGACGACATCGTCGTGCGTTGCGACGGCGACCGGATCGTCCAGGTGCTGACCAACCTGCTCGGCAACGCGGCGAAGTTCTCCCCGAAGGGTTCGGTGGTGGCAGTGACAGGTTGCGTCGAGCCCGATCCGTCGACCGGCGAGGAGCACGTCCTCATCGACGTCAGCGATCAAGGTCGCGGCATTCCGGCGGAGCAGCTGGAACGGATCTTCGAACGCTTCGAACAGGTCGACTCCTCCGATGCCCGCCACGGCAGCGGCACGGGGCTCGGTCTCACGATCGCTCGTGCACTCGTGGAGGAGCACGGCGGACGGTTGACTGCGACCAGTGCACCCGGAAGCGGCTCGACCTTCTCGGTCCGGCTTCCGATCGCAGGTCCCGACGAGGGCCCAGTCTCATGACCCGTCGCCTGTTGCTGGTCGACGACGACGACGGCGTGCGTTTCGTAGCACGCTCGGCACTCGAGTTGGTCGGGGGTTGGGCCGTGACAGCTGTGTCATCGGGAGGCGACGCGGTGCAAGAAGCGTTATCGTCGCCGCCCGACGCAATCCTCCTCGACGTGATGATGCCCGGCCTCGACGGCCCCAGCACCTTGTCCAGACTTCGCAGCCATCCTGCAACCTCGCAGATCCCGGTGATCTTCCTCACGGCCAAAGCACGCAGCACCCAGCACGACGCGTTGCTGGAACTGGGCGCGGTTGGGGTGTTGGTGAAGCCGTTCGACCC
>JANONE010000340.1:0-7048 GCA_031420675.1 Ilumatobacteraceae bacterium
CATGCTGCTGAGCCGGCCTGCGGTGGAGTCGAGCACCTCCTCCATGGCGAGCGACGCCGGCAGCGTCTGGGCCACCCGTTGCAGAGCGAACAGCAGCGAAATCGACTCGGCGAGCCTGCTGACGAGGTCGAGTGCGACCTGTTGTTTGCGCGCCGCATAGTGTGCGGCGCGGTGCGCGAGCCCACCCGTGAACGCGACCAGGCCGAGCAAGCCGACCCACAAACCGCCGTCCGGAAGACCCTCGCGCACGCCGACGTTGGGCACGTGCTGCACGGTGATCACCGCCAGTGCAGCAGCTGCGAGCTGGGCACTGAACATGCCGCCGGCAGCGAAACCGGCGAGCATTCCGGTGGGCACCAGCAAGAGCACGAACGGCGAAGCCCACGCGCCGGTGAGCATGATGCCCGCCGTGACGGCCGCCAGCTCGATCACCATCCGGAGGCGAACTTTCGGTTCATTCCGGTACGGCACCGCTCGACGGCAAGTGGCCACCGTGTACCCGATGGCGACGACGGTGACGGCGGCCAGGCTCCAGTTGTGCCCCGACAGATCCGGGACAGCCCCCACCAGAGCCCCAACCAGTGCTGCGAGACGGAACGGCCAGAGTGGGGCAGCGATCAGTGTGGGTGTGAGGGTGCTGAGCGGCGGTTGCGAGCGGTGACGGTCGATGCCACCGGGTGGGGTGCGGTTGGCAGCCCGACGCTCGACCAGCGGTCAACTGACGGACGATGGGAGGCGCGCGGCCGACCGAACAGAAAGTTCGTCAGTGTCATCGGCCACACGCCCGATGCTACTTGCGCACCGCGTGAGCTGAGGCGACCACGCCAGGGGTACCGTGCTGTCATGATCCTGGTAGGGCTCACCGGCGGCATCGGATCCGGCAAGTCGACGGTGAGCACGGCGTTGGCCGCCCGCGGAGCGATCATCATCGACGCCGACCAGGTGGTGCGCGATGTGCAGCGCGCGGGCTCGCCCGTGCTCGCCAAGCTGGCCGATCGGTTCGGTGCCTCGGTGATCGCCGCCGATGGATCCCTCGATCGGCCGGCCCTGGCGGCCATCGCCTTCGCCGACGCGGCCGCGCTGAAGGACCTGAACGGCATCGTGCACCCGGCCGTCGGCGCGGAGATGAATCGGCAGGTGATGCAGCACGTCGCCACCGATCACGTCGTCGTCCTCGACATCCCGCTGCTCACCGAGAACCCCCGCGACGGCCTGCAGGGCAAGATCGTGGTCGATGTGCCGGTCGCGACCCAGGTTGACCGGCTGGTCCGCTACCGAGGCTTCGACGAGGCCGACGCTCGTGCACGGATCGCTCGCCAGGCCACGCGCGACGAGCGCCTGGCGGGCGCCGGGTTCGTGATCGACAACAGCGGTGATCCCGATGCGCTGGCGCCGCAGATCGAGCGGCTGTGGCAATGGTTGCGGTCGCTGCCACACCTGCCCGCCGACTTCGAGTTCGCCGGCCGCACCGACAGCGCCGACACACCCGGCGGGGGCGCGGCCTCGCATCGAAAAGGCCCGAGGACCTAAGTCCCTACTCCAGCTCTGGCGGCAAGTCGTACGCTGCGGCATCCGCCTGGAGACTTGTTTTCGACGATGAAGCGCCTGCTCATGATCGTTTCGGCCGTCCTGCTGCTGCCAGCCTGTAGCGACGCGAAGGGCGGTGGCAGCTCGTCGACCGCTGACCGACTCTCCCTCGTCGGCCTGCTGCGTTCGGTTCCCGACACGGCGGAGAACCGTGGGGGGCCGGTGTACTACAGCAACCTCGCGCGTGTGCGCCAGGGCGAGCACGCCAGCTCATCCGACAACGACATCGCGCTGCTCGACGACCGCTCGTCACGCCGGCTGTTCCTCCCCGACGCCATCGGAAGGAGCGTCTTTCGTCCCGAGTTCGCCGAGTTCGCCGGCTTTGACTCACGTGCCATCGACGCGACGCTCGAGTTCGGTCTGCCACCCGACAGCGTCGCGATACTTGTCGGCACGATGAAAGCCGGCGACGTTCAGAAGGGCTTGGCCGCCTCGCCGGGTGGCGATCAACTGGTCAATGAGAACGTCGGCGACGTCAGCTATTTCTCACTCGGCAAGGACGACGAGACCGACCTCAAAAGCGTTTCGGCAATCCGGCCTGTCGGGCAGCCGTTACGGATGGCGCTCGCCGGTGACACCTTGTACTGGGCCCGAACCCGGGCCTCGATCGACGCATGCGTGGCCGCCACCGGTGGTACTGCGAAGTCGCTGGCCGACGACGCCGACTATCTGGCGACGGCACTGGCTCTCGACGCAGCCGCGGTCGTCAACGGCATCCTCCTATCACCGGCGGCCGGCGAAAGCTGGATCACCGCCGGGCTCGGCGAGACCTTCCAGGGCGAGTCGTCAACAGTCACCATCGCCCTGCTGTACGCCGACGCAGCGACGGCGACCACCGCAGCCACGGCGCTTCGTGCGCACGTCGAAGACGATGCCTCGATCGTCACCAAAGCGCCGTGGGCCGAGACGTTGACCGTCACCGATGTGCACACCGAGGGCCCGCTGCTGGTTGGAACGCTCACGAGCAAGAGTCCAGGCATCGCTACCCGCGTCGTACTTCAGCGGGACGACCTGCTGCAGTTCTAGGAGGCTTCTGATTTGGTCGATGCCGCGAATTGAAGCCCGCCCGTGGCCGCCCGCCAGGAGCGCCACACGAACGTCCGTTCGCCGGGTAGGCTGCACCACGTGCCCGAGTTCAAGGTCGAGTCTCTGTTCCAGCCGGCAGGCGATCAACCCCAGGCCATCGCGCAGTTGGCCGAGGGCATCAATCGTGGCGATCGGTTCCAGACGTTGCTGGGCATCACCGGTTCCGGCAAGAGCGCCACCATCGCCTGGACCATCGAGGCCACACAGCGGCCGACGCTGATTCTTGCCCCCAACAAGTCGCTGGCGGCGCAGCTCACCCAGGAGATGCGCGAGTTCTTCCCCAAGAACCGCGTCGAGTACTTCGTCAGCTACTACGACTACTACCAGCCGGAGGCGTACATGGCCTCCAGCGACACCTACATCGAGAAGGATTCATCGGTCAACGACGAGATCGACCGCCTGCGGCACTCGGCCACCGCGGCGCTGCTCACGCGGCGCGACACGATCGTGGTGGCGTCGGTCAGCTGCATCTACGGCATGGGCGATCCCGCCGAGTACCGCGGGCAACTGCTCGAGCTGCACACCGGTGTCGACTACGACATGCGCAGCATCCTGCGCCGCTTGGTCGACCTGCAGTTCGACCGCAACGACATCGCGCTCGGCCGCGGCAAGTTTCGGGTGCGCGGCGACACCATCGAGGTGCACCCCGCGTACGACGAAACGGTGCTGCGCATCGAGATGTTCGGCGACACAGTCGACCGCATCACCACCATCGATCCACTGACGGGTGAAACGCTGGCGAACCTGAGCCAGGTGATGGTCTTCCCGGCCACCCACTACGTCGCCGGCGAAGAGCGCATGCGCAAGGCCGTCATCGGCATCGAAGCCGAACTGCAGGAGCGCCTGGCCTGGTTCGAGGCCAACGGTAAGTTGCTGGAGGCGCAGCGCCTGCGCATGCGTACCCAGTACGACCTGGAGATGATCCAGGAGGTCGGGTACTGCAACGGTATCGAGAATTACAGCATGCACATCGACGGTCGCGAGCACGGCCAGCCGCCGTTCACCCTCATCGATTACTTCCCGAAGGATTTCCTCCTGGTCATCGACGAGAGCCACGTTGCGGTACCGCAGTTGCACGGTCAGTACCTCGGCGATCTCAGCCGCAAGGACGTCCTCGTCGAGCATGGCTTCCGCCTGCCCAGCGCGCGCGACAACCGACCGCTCCGATTCGAGGAGACGATCGAGCGTGTCAACCAGTGCGTGTTCCTCTCCGCCACACCGTCGAAGTACGAGATCCAGCACAGCACGCAGGTGGTCGAGCAGATCGTGCGCCCCACCGGCCTCGTCGACCCGGAGGTGATCGTCAAGCCCACCAAGGGCCAGATCGACGACCTCATCGAGAACATCAACCAGCGGCTCACCATGGGCGATCGCGTCCTTGTCACCACGCTCACCAAGAAGATGGCGGAGGACCTCACCGACTACCTCCTCGAGCAGGGCCTGCGCGTGCGGTACCTGCACAGCAACATCGACACGATTCAGCGCATCGAGATCCTGCGCGCGCTTCGGCTGGGCGAGTTCGATGTGTTGGTCGGTATCAACCTGTTGCGCGAGGGACTCGACCTTCCCGAGGTGTCACTGGTCAGCATCCTCGACGCCGACAAGGAGGGCTTCCTGCGTAGCGAAACCTCGCTGATCCAGATGATCGGCCGCGCCGCTCGCAACGTCGACGGCCAAGTGGTGATGTACGCCGACAAGGTCACGCCCAGCATGACCAAGGCCATCGAGACCACTCGCGTGCGGCGGGCAAAGCAGATCGCCTACAACACCGAGAACGGCATCAACCCGCAGACCATTCGCAAGGCCGTCGGCGACATCCTGTCCCTGCTGCGCCCCGACGACAGGGCCCCGGTGCCCGGCAAGGGCCAGCGCCGCAACCGCGAGCGCGACAAGGTGCAGCGCGAACTGAAGACGATGCCGCAGAAGGAACTCGCCCGCCTCATCCAAACGCTGGAGGAAGAGATGCACGAGGCGGCCGTCGAGCTGAAGTTCGAGTACGCGGCGCGCTTGCGCGACGAGGTCAACGAACTTCGCCGCGAGCTACGCGACGCCGGCTGAGTGCTTGTCGTTCAGCCTGCAATTCAGAAAGTGCTTACCAAGGGTGCCGAGAGCACAGTGGCCATCGAGTCGGCCGGTTGCGGTACTGCGAAGAGGTAGCCCTGGCCGAGACGGCAGCCCAGGCGTACCAGGCGGTCGCACTGCAGTTGGGTCTCGATGCCTTCTGCGATCACGGTGAGGCCGGTCTCGGCGGCGAGGGCGATCATCGCCTTCACCACGATGCTCTCCCTCTCACCGTTCACGACCTGACCGGTGAACTTGCGGTCCAGCTTGACGCCACTGACGGGCAGCGTGGTCAGCGACTCCAGCGATGCGAAGCCGGTGCCGAAGTCGTCGAGCATCAGCTGCACGCCCATGTCGGCGACGGCGAAGAGCTCGTCGCGAACGTTGGCCGGCAGTTCGAAGGTCTGCCGCTCGCTGAGCTCCAGCGAAAGGGCCTGCGGCGGCAAACCATACTTGGCAAGCCGATCGCGGACGGTGGCGAGCAACGAGTTCACCGGCTTCGTGTCGAACTCGAAGTTGACGGCGAGCTGCAGGTTGGGTGCGATCTGGCGGAACTCGACCAGCTTCTCCAGGCCGTCGTCGAGGATGCGATCGAACAACGCACCGAGGAGGCCGGCTTGCTGCAGCAAGGGCAGGAACTGGTCGGGTTCGCGTACGCCGTCGGATGACTGCCAGCGAGCGAGGGCTTCGAGCGTCACCACTTCGCCGGTGCGGAGATCGACGATCGGTTGGAAGTACGCCTTGATCGCCCCGCAATCCAATGCTTCCATGAGCATCGCCACGTGTCCGGCGTCGGCGTTCGCCGATTTTCGGACGGAGTGAGTGCTCTCGATGTCGTGCTCGGCAGCGGTCATCGCGCCATCGAGGCCGGCCGCCGGTCGACGATGTGCGACGCCGATTGCGGCAGAGATGTCGGACGCGGTCAACGCTTGGCGGACGACGCGCTCCAGCTCACCGATCTCGTGGTCACTGACGCCGATTATCAACGCGCCGAGCCGATCGCCGGTGATGCGGGCGGCGAAGTGTCGACCGGCGAGAACCTCGCGCAGGACGGTGCCTGCCAAACGCAGTTGTTCGTCGCCGGCGGAGTGACCATGGATCTCGTTGCTGCGTTTCAGATCGTCGAGCTCGATCACCAAGACTGCCGCCGACTCGCCGAACTCGCGGCAGAACATCTCGTCTCGGCGCAGGCGTTGCTCCCAACCCTGCCGTGTGGCCAGCCCGGTCAAGGGGTCGGACAAACCGTCGCGGACCTCGACTGTTCGTCGCTCGTGAGACAGCGCCACCTCGGCAGCGGCAAGTGCGCCGAGCAGCGCCGCGAACACACGGCTCTGGGCTGCCGCCTGATCGAGCGGCGTCGCGGTTTCGTGATCGTCGAAACCGACGAGCTCGCCGAACGGTTGGCCGTCGGGGAACATGATCGGGGCGCTGATTCTGTACCGAGCCCCTGCGCCCAACGGTGCTGTCAACGGTGCGTGGGCGTGGATCGCACCTTGCGGGCTGTCGACCGCCAGGGTGTGGCTACTGTTCTGGTCTATTCGGCACACCGCCCACGTGCTGAGACCGGAAGTGGTAGAGAGGTGTTCGAGCACCCGCTGCGCCATAAGCGAAAAGCTCGTGTCGGGGCTGGTGCTGAACGTCATACGTGGTTATCGGCGGCTCGGCGACGAACTTCAGCAAATCTTGATGTTCCCTGGTCGGTAGCCTCCCGATATGGCTGCTGCCCCCGAAGCCAAGAACTCTGTGCCCAAGATCATCGTCAGGGGCGCGCGCGAGCACAACCTGAAGAACGTCAGCATCGAGATCCCGCGTGACCGCTTGGTCGTCTTCACCGGATTGTCGGGTTCCGGGAAGAGCAGCCTCGCGTTCGACACCATCTACGCCGAGGGCCAGCGGCGCTACGTGGAATCGCTCAGCGCCTACGCCCGCCAGTTCCTCGGCCAGATGGACAAGCCCGATGTCGATGTCATCGAGGGGTTGTCGCCGGCCATCTCCATCGACCAGAAGAGCGCCAGCCGCAACCCGCGGTCCACGGTGGGCACCATCACGGAGGTGTACGACTACCTGCGGCTGTTGTTCGCACGCATCGGTGTGCAGCACTGCGCCAGCGACGGCACTCGCCTCCAGCGCCAGACTCCCTCGCAGATCGTCGACCGCATCCTGTTGTTACCTGATGGCACCCGTTTCCAGGTTTTGGCGCCCGTCGTGCGTGGCCGCAAGGGCGAGTACAGCACGCTGCTCGACGACCTCGCCGGCCAGGGCTATGTGCGCGCTCGAATCGATGGCGAGGTCGTTGACATCGCCGAGTTCCTCA
>JANONE010000341.1:0-8280 GCA_031420675.1 Ilumatobacteraceae bacterium
ACGGTCTCTGAAAGCCGCGCCGAATAGCGGCGATACCCTGCGTTTCCACATGTCGCTCGCGTCACTTCCCCGCCTGCTCCGCAACGAACCTGCGCTCACGCAGGCGTTGGGCGACCCCAGCGGGTTCGTGGCCGTACCCGAGTCGGCCCGTGCGCTGGCAATTTCCGCGCTCGCGCAGCTGGGAGACCGTCGCCCGCTGGTGGTCGCCTGCCCCACCGGCACCGATGCCGGCCAACTGTACGACGACCTCGTGCAGTACATGCCCGAGGGCGAGGTCGTGCTGTTCCCCGCGTGGGAGACCCTGCCGTTCGAACGCGTCAGCCCCAGCGTGGAGACGATGGGGCACCGCCTGGAAGTGCTGTGGCGGCTGCGTTCCCCGCAACGTTGCCCGGCGATCGTTGTCTCGGGAGTGCGCGCACTCCTCCAGCGTCTCGGCCCCGACGCGACGAAGGTCGACCCGATCCACATCAGCAAGGGCGCCATCCTCGATCCCGATGCTCTGCTCGCCCAGCTGATTCACTTCGGCTACCGCCGCGAGGATCTCGTTGAACACCGCGGCGAGGTTGCCCAGCGCGGCGCGATCATCGACATCTTCCCCTCCACCGCCGACGCGCCCATCCGCATCGACCTGTGGGGCGACGAGGTCGACCGCCTCACCGAGTTCGCCGTCAACGACCAGCGCAGCACGCTCGATATGGCCGAGGCGTACGTCTTCCCCGCCCGCGAACTGATCCCCACCGCCGAGGTTCGTGCCCGGGCCGCCACCTTGGTCGCTCTCGAACCGTGGGGGCGCGAGCAATGGGAACGCCTGGCCGAGGGCACCCTGTTCGACGGCATGGAGAGCTGGCTGCCGTGGCTGGTCGAGGACGAACATCTGCTCACCGACGTGCTGCCCGCCACCGCCAGGGTTGCACTGGTCGAACCGCGCCGCATGCGCGATCGCGCGAACGACCTGCTCGCCGAGGAGGACGACCTGGCCCGGGCCCTCGCCGGTACCTGGGCGCGCGATGCGAACAAGACCTTTCCCCGACTGCACGCCGACACCGACCGCCTGCTCGCCAGTGGCCAGTCGATGTGGACGATCAGCAACGCCCCTGAGAGCCCCGACTCGCCGATGGTGAACGCCAGCGGTTGGGGACCGGTGGTCGGCGATGGTGAAGGGCTCGCCGGGCGCTTGCGCGAGCTGTTGGCCGATGGCTTTCGTGTGGTCGTCGCCGCCGATGGCGAGGGCTCGGCACAACGAATGAGCAGCCTGCTACTGGATCGCGGACTGTCTTTCGCGGTCGTGCACAGAGCTGCCGGGAAGCCCATCGACCTCACCAAACCAGGTGGCTACATCGTGACCGCCCCCCTCCACCGCGGGTGCACCGTGCCGGCGGCGAAGCTGGCAGTGGTGGCCGAGGCCGACCTCACCGGCCGGCGGCGCGCTCACCGCAAGGCCCGCCCACGCAAGCGCCAGGGCACGGGGCTGTTCGAAGATCTCAAGCCCGGCAACTACGTGGTGCACTACCAGCACGGTGTCGGTCAGTACCAGGGCATGGTGAAGCGCACCATCGGCGGCACCGAGCGCGACTACCTGCTGCTGCAGTACAAGGGCGGCGACAAGCTGTACGTGCCCAGCGATCAGATCGACACGCTGCGCCAGTACGTCGGCGGCGAGGCACCGGTGTTGCACCGCCTCGGCGGCAGCGACTTCGCCAAGGCGAAGAACCGGGTGCGTAGCGCAGTGCGCGAAATCGCGCAGGAACTGGTGGTGCTGTACCAGAAGCGCGTGCACGCCACGGGCCACGCGTTCGGCATGGACACACCGTGGCAGCACGAGATGGAGCAAGCCTTCCCGTTCGTCGAGACGCCCGATCAGCGCAAGGCGATCGACGACATCAAGCTCGACATGGAACGTGCCTTCCCGATGGACCGCCTGGTGTGCGGAGACGTCGGCTTCGGCAAGACCGAGGTGGCCATACGCGCGGCGTTCAAGGCGATCCAGGACGGCAAACAGGTGGCCGTGCTCGCCCCCACCACGTTGCTGGCCACCCAGCACGGAAACACGTTCGCCGACCGTTTCGCGGGCTACCCCATCCGGGTCGAGGTGCTCAGTCGCTTCCTCACCGCGAAGGAGGCGAAGAAGGTCATCGAGGGCCTGAAGTCGGGCGAGGTCGACTGCGTCATCGGCACCCATCGCCTCCTGCAGGACGGCGTGGTGTTCAAGGACCTCGGCCTGCTCGTGGTCGACGAGGAGCAACGGTTCGGCGTGCAGGCCAAGGAGACCATGAAGAAGCTGAAGCTCAACGTCGACGTGCTCACGCTCACCGCCACGCCGATCCCGCGCACGCTGGAGATGAGCCTCGTGGGCATCCGCGACCTGTCCCTGCTGCAGACCCCGCCGGCCGATCGCCAGCCGATCCTCACGTTCGTGGGCGGCTACGACGAGCGCGTGGCCGTGGAAGCCATCCGCCGCGAGTTGCTGCGCGAGGGCCAGGTGTTCTGGGTGCACAACCGCGTTCAATCCATCGACATGGCTGCCGGTCGGTTGCGGGAGCTGGTCCCCGAAGCGCTCATCGCGGTGGCCCACGGCCAGATGGACGAAGGATCGCTGGAGCAGGTGGTCGTCGACTTCTGGGAGGGTCGCTTCGATGTGCTCGTGTGCACCACCATCATCGAGAGCGGCATCGACATGCCGACCGTGAACACGCTCGTCGTCGAACGCGCCGACCTGCTGGGCCTGGGCCAGATGCACCAGTTGCGCGGCCGCGTTGGTCGCAGCGGTTCGCGGGCCTACGCATACCTCTTCCACCCGCCCGAGGCCCGGCTCAGCGAGGAGGCCTACGAGCGGTTGAAGACCATCGGCGAGGCCACCGAGCTGGGCAGCGGTTTCAGGATCGCGATGCGCGACCTCGAGATCCGCGGTGCCGGCAACCTGTTGGGCGAAGCGCAGAGCGGTCACATCGCTGCGGTCGGCTACGACCTGTACTGCCAGATGGTCACCGAGGCCGTTGGCGAGATGAAGGGCGAGGCCCCGCCGAAGGCAGCGAACGAGGTGAAGCTGGACGTGCCCACCGACGCATACCTTCCCACCGACTACGTGGCCAAGGAAGAGTTGCGACTGGAGGCCTACCGTCGCCTCGCCGCAGTCACCACCGCCGCCGAGGTCGCCGACATCCGCACCGAGTGGGAGGACCGATACGGCCCCGTGCCGGCCGCCGCCGAAGCACTGCTGGCCGTCGGCTCGCTGCGCGCCGAGTGCAACCGCTTGGGCCTGCGCGACGTGCAGATCGTTGGCCAGCAGGCGCGACTGGGACCGCTGAACCTCAAGTTCAGCGAGGAGATGCGGCTTCGCCGGCTCAGCCGCGACGCGATCTACAAGGAGGAGCAGCAGCAGGTGGTGGTGCCGATCAAGCGCGGCGCCGACCCGGCGCTGTTCCTCACCGGCTTCCTGCAGCAACTGGTGCCGCCGGCCGAATGAGGGTTCTCGCTGATCGCGACAACGTCAGGGAGTGGTGAGCCAGAGGTAGCCGTTGGCGCTCAGTTGCGCGACGCCATCGGCTTGCACGACCGCACCGGAAACGCGCCGCACGGTCGCCTCCCAAGCCCCCAGCGCAACTAGCTCGACGACTGCTGGGCGGTGACCGAAGTTGGCCACCATCGTGAACGTGCCGTGGGCCGGGTGGGTGCGAGTGAAGCAGAACACGAGCGGATCCGACTCTCGGACTTCGAGCTGGCTCGCTGCGTTCAGCGCGCCGATGGACGCGCGATCCCTTCCCAGCGCGACGAACAGCTGGAACAGCCGCGCCTCCAGCGTGCCGGGCACCTGCCGCCGGCCGGCGACCGCCCAGTCCATGGGCGGCCGGTGCATCCAGCGGTTGTCGTCGCGCTTGGCCGGGTCGGAGACGAAGGCGGTGTCGTTGCGCACACCGAGCTCGTCGCCCATGTACAGCAGCGGAATGCCGCCAAACGCGTAGACCACCGCGTAGAGCAGCTCCAGTCGCGCGCATGCAACGTCGAGGTGCACCACATCGTCGACGGCGAGCGCACGCTCGATACCGCACAGTGAGGCCGCGCTGCCCGAAGTGCGGCCGTCTCCGGTCTCGGGGTTGAACTGGAAGATCGCACCCTTGGCGAACGATCCGGGGAAGTCGCCGGAGAAGAAGCGCAAGAGGAAGTCACGATGGGCCAGCGCGTTCCACCCCACCGAGGTTGCATCGGCAGCGGTGATGGCCCACCCGATGTCGTCGTGACAACGCACGTAGTTCACCCACGCCGAGTGCGACGGGATCGGGCCCATCCGTTGCAGGGCGTTGGCCATCAGCTGTGCATCGCCCGTCGCGAGGCTGCTCCAGAGCAGCACCATCAGTTGGTTGTTGTACGCGAGATCGCACTCGTGCCGTTCGGGTTCGCCGGCACCCAGGTACGGCGTCAGCTGGTCGGGTGCCACGATCGCCTCCGCCTTGAACGCCGTTGCCGGCGCCGCGACCGACATCAGCGCCCGCAACGTGGTGAGCAGCACGTGCACCTCGGGAAGGTTCTGGCAGATCGTGCCCTCTCGCTTCCACGTGAACGGCGCGGCGTCGAGGCGCAGCATGTCGACACCCCGGTCGGCGAGGTGCAGCATCACCTCGAACATCGACCGGAACACGTCGGGGTTCGCCCAGTTGAGGTCCCACTGGAAGTCGTGGAACGTGCTCCACACCCATTTCCGGCAGTCGGGCAGCCAGGTGAAGTTGCCCGGGGCGAACGTCGGGAACACTTCCAGCAACGTGCGCTCGTAGCGATCGGGCAGCGTGCGATCCGGAAAGAACAAGTAGTGCTCGCGGAACGCCGGGTCGCCCGCCCTGGCCTTCTTGGCCCAGACATGCTCCGCGGCGGTGTGGTTGATCACGAGGTCGATGCACAGGTTCATGTCGCGTTCGTGCAGTGTGTCGGCGAGCGCCGCCAGGTCGGCCATGGTGCCCAGCCGCGGGTCGATCTCGTCGTACGCCGCCACTGCGTAGCCGCCGTCGTTCTCTCCCTCGCGGGGTCGCAGCAGCGGCATCAGGTGGAGGTAGGTGACCCCCAGCTCGGCGAGGTAGTCGACCCGACCGGCGACGCCTTGGAGGGTGTCAGCGAAGAGATCGGCGTAGCACACGTAGCCGATCTGATCGGGGCCCTGGAACCAGCAAGGGTCGGCCTCACGGGCCAGATCCCGCACGAACAAACCCGCAGGGCGGTGACTCACGTGGTCGGTCACGAGGTCGTGCAAGGTGGCGGTCAATGCAGCGGCGTGCTGCGGGTACAGCAGCCTCACCCCGTGTTCGACAGTGGGCCAGTGCCGGTGAAGGCGCGCCGCGACCACCGGCGATCGCCAGCACGCAACTTCGCTCTCATCTGCGGTGCCCCCGTGCCACAACACGGGGACGAGTGTATGGTTTTCGGAATGCAAGCGCTTACACACACGGGCCACGCTGCCGGGCACAACCCGGAGGTTCCCGTCGTCGCGCCCCGGCTCTCGGGCAGTGAGTGGTGGCGAGGCGCCGTGGGGTACGAGGTGTACGTGCGTAGCTTCCAGGACTCCGATGGCAACGGCGTCGGCGATCTCGCCGGTGTCACCCGCCGGCTTGCGTACCTTGCGTCCCTCGGAGTCGACGTGGTGTGGCTCACCCCATTCTTCGCCAGCCCGGGTTTCGACCACGGCTACGACGTCTCCGACTACCTTGCCGTCGACCCGCTGCTGGGCACGCTCACCGATTGGGACGACCTCGCCGCCAAGGCCAAGGAGTTGGGCCTGCGCCTTTTCGTCGACATCGTGCCCAACCACACCTCCAGCCACCACCGCTGGTTCCAGCAGGCGGTCGCCGATCCCACCGGACCGTTCCGCGACTACTACGTGTGGGCCGATCCCGGCGCCGGTGGTGGCCCGCCCAACAACTGGGTCAGCCACTTCGGCGGGCCGGCGTGGAGCCTCGATCCTGGGGGTTCCGGCCAGTACTACTGCCACCTCTTCCTGCCCGAGCAGCCCGACCTGAACTGGGCAAACCCGAAGGTGATGGAAGAGTTCGCCGCCATCTTGCGCTACTGGTGCGAGCGCGGTGCCGACGGGTTTCGCATCGATGTCGCCCACGGCCTCACCAAGGATCCCGCGTTGCGCGACAACCCGGTGCTGCGCGATGTGCACCCTGGCATGCACCCGATGGAGGTGTTCGCCTCCTTCCAGCACATCCACGACCTGCACCGCCACGAGACCGCCGTCCTGTTCCAGCAGTGGCGCCAGGCCGTCGCCGATCTCGGTGCGGTGCTCGTCGGCGAGATGGACACTCGCGACGTCGATCGCTTCGCCGAGTATGTCAAGGGCCAGAACGCGCTGCACGCGGCTTTCGTCCTGCAGGTCGGCCTCACCGAGTGGGAGCCCACGTCGACCATCACCACCATGCTCGAGTACCAGGCGAAGTCGAACGGTGGAGCTGCCTGGGAGGTGTCGAACCACGACCAGGCACGAGCCGTTTCGCGCTACGGCGGCGGTGAGGTGGGCCTGCGCCGCACACTGGCGCTGACCACCCTGATGGGTGCGTTCGACGGAATGTTGTTCCTGTACCAGGGCGAGGAGCTCGGCTTGCCCGATGCCGTGGTGCTGGGACACATCGAGGATCCGATGAGTGCTCGCAACGGCCAGGGCATGTGGAGTCGCGACGTGGCCCGCGGGCCGATGCCATGGAGCTCCGACGTGGGCAACTGCTTCACCTCGGCCCCCATCGCCTGGCTGCACACCGAGCCGCTCCCGGTCGAGCTGACAGCGGCCTACCAAACCGACTCGCCGCATTCCACCTGGCAGCGCTACCGCCAGCTCGTCGGTCTGCGCAAGCAGTACCCCGCGCTGTGGCAAGCTCCGTTCCAGCTGCTCGAACAGGGCCCGTCCCATCTCGTCGTCGGTCGCGGCGATCTTCGTGTCGTCAGCAACCTGGGCGCCCAGCCGGTGGCCGCGCCGTCGCTCGCCGGAGCCGACGTCATCTTCCAGTCCGTCGATGGCGCGGTGCTGTTGGTGGACGGCGTGGTGTGGGTGGCCGCAGAGGCCACCGTCGTCGCCCGCATCGCAGCCGGGTAGCGGGCTGACCGCCATGAGGGACGAAGTGAACAGCGCACTCGGCCGGGCAACGATCGACGACGTCGCCCGCGAGGCCGGTGTGTCCACGGCAACCGTCAGCCGGGCCTTGCGCAACCACGCCTACGTCGCCGAGCCCACTCGTCGCAAGGTGCTGCAGGCAGCGGAACGTCTGCTGTACGTGGCCAACTCGAACGCGGCCCGCCTGGCTTCGGGGCAGACCCGCACCGTCGGCCTGCTGGCTCCGCTGCTCACCAGCTGGTACACCAGCGAAGTCGTGGCCGGCGTGGAGGAAGTGTTCGCGCACGCGAGGTACGACCTCCTGATCGGTACCGCCAACCGGTTGGCTCGCGAGCGCATCTTCCGCGGCGATGCTCGCTTCCAGCAACGAATCGACGGTGTCATCCTCGTCGACGTGTTCTGCTCCGAGGACGGAGCGCGACAGCTGGCTGCGCTCGACACTCCTGCCATCGTTCTCGGTGAGCGCCTGAAGTCGGTCACCTCCGTGTCGGTCGACAACGCTCGCGGCGCGCGGCTGGCTGCACGCCACCTGATCGACCTGGGTCACCGTCGCATCGGCCTCGTCGGTGGCCATGCCCACACGGATGTCGTGCACAACGTGCCCAGCGAACGAGCCGCCGGCTTCACGGCAGCGCTGGAGGCGGCCGGCCTGCGGCTTCCGCACCAGTTGGTGGAGGACGGCGACTTCTCGATCGAGGGCGGTCGCCAGGCGATGTCTGCGCTCATGAGCCGCGCCAAGCCACCCACCGCCGTCTGGTTGATGTCGGACGAGATGGCCTTCGGCGGGTTGCAGGCGTTGCGCGAGATGGGGCTGGTGGCGGGGCGCGACGTCTCGGTGATCGGCTTCGACGATCACCCGGCATCGAACGCGTTCGGCCTCACCACCGTCCGTCAGCCAGTGCGCGACATCGGCCGGCTGGGGGCGCGACTGATGCTCGACCAGCTGGAAGGTGTCGGCTCCGTGATGCACCACCCGATCGAGCTCAGCTTGGTCGAACGCACCACATGCGGCCCTCCGGCGTCCTGACACAGTTGGTGTTGACGCGGACGTTCGAACTGATCTATTCTGCAAGCGCTTACATACCGCCGAGCACTCCCGTGCTCGGCATTTTCCTGAGGGGGAGTTTCATGGCGTCACGTCGACGTTTGGCCACCATGGCCACCGTGTTGACCATCTCGTTGCTCGCAGC
>JANONE010000342.1:0-1819 GCA_031420675.1 Ilumatobacteraceae bacterium
AAGACGGTGGTGGAGGCCGAAGCCGGCGCGTTCGAGCGCTGGGGCCTCCACGTCGGCGATCAGCTGGAGTTGCGCGAGTGACCCCCACCGGTCGCTTGGTGCTGGTGAGTACGCCCATCGGCAACCTGGGCGACCTGTCGCCACGGGCGGTCGAGACCTTGCGCGCCTGCGCGCTGATCTGCTGCGAAGACACCCGCCACAGTGGCAAGCTGTTCTCGCACGCGGGCATCAGCGGCGTGCGTCTGGCCGTTGCCAACGAACACACCGAAATGGCCCGCACCGACGAGGTGTTGGGCCTGCTGGCGGCGGGCAGCGACGTTGCCGTGGTGACCGACGCCGGCACCCCCGGCATCAGCGACCCAGGGGCGCGGCTGGTACGCGCCGCAGTGGATGGCGGCTACGTGGTCTCGGCGGTGCCCGGGCCCGCTGCGCTCGTGATGGCACTGGTGATCAGTGGTTTCGACTCGACCAGGTTCGTCTTCGAGGGTTTCCTGCCGCGCAGCGGTCGCGAGCGGGTCGAACGGGTGGCCGAAGTGGCGGCCGAGCGACGCACGACCGTGCTCTACGAAGCGCCCCACCGCGTTGAGCGCACGGTGGCCGACCTTGGCGCGGAATGTGGCGGCGACCGACGCGTGGCGCTCACGCGCGAGCTCACCAAGCTGCACGAGGAGGTGTGGCGCGGCACCCTTGGCGAGGCCGCGACGCAACTTGGCGAGCGCGCGCCCCGCGGCGAGTACGTCGTCGTACTGGAGGGCGCTCCTGCCGCAGCTGCTGCCGACGACGAAACAGTGTTGGCC
The DNA here is from genome assembly GCA_031420675.1 of Ilumatobacteraceae bacterium. Classification (GTDB taxonomy): domain Bacteria; phylum Actinomycetota; class Acidimicrobiia; order Acidimicrobiales; family Ilumatobacteraceae; genus UBA668. The sequence goes on from JANONE010000342.1 coordinate 798, forward strand.
GCGTTACGCATGGCACTAATGGCCGGCGTCGATCGACGCACTGCGGTCGCTACGGTGATGTCGAGCACCGGTGCCGCCAAGCGCCGCGTATACGACCTCGCGCTCACGATTCCCCGCTGATCTGGCCCGATCAGAGCACACGACATGACTGACCTGCCCATCTACTCCGCCGGTCCGAGCGCCGCCTTCTTCGACCTCGACCGCACGCTGATCAGTGGCTCCAGCGCGTTCGTGCTCGGCATCGCCGCCTGGCGCGGCAAGCTGGTGCCCACGCATCAGTTCCTGCGCGACGCCGCCGGCGCGGTCATGTTCAAGTTCGCCGGCGCCAGCGACCACACATCCGAAGGAGTGCGCGACCGCATCCTCGGAGCGGTGAAGGGTGTGCGGCTCGACGACCTGGTGGCACTCAACGCCGACATCGTGCCCAAGTTGATGGCGATGGTACGACCGGAGGCGTTGCGCCTGCTCGAACAGCACCGTCACGCAGGGCGCGCCACCTACATCGTGTCGGCCTCACCGATCGAGCTGGTCGAGCCGCTGGCGAAGGCGCTGGGCATGACCGCCGGGATCGGCACGCGCAGCGCCGTCGTCGACGGCGTGTACTCCGGCGAACTGGCCGGCCCCTTCTGCTACGGGCCTGGCAAGGTGGAGGCCATCAACGAGCTCTCCCGCTGGGAGGGCCTCGATCTCGGCCAGTGCTGGGCATACAGCGACTCGGCCAGCGACCTGCCGATGCTGGAGGCCGTCGGCCATCCGGTGGCGGTCAACCCCGATGCGCGCCTCGAACGTGTCGCCGGGCAGCGTGGTTGGCCCGTGGTCGTGTTCAGCAAGCGCACCAAGGCCGTCATCCGCCGCACCACGCAGGCAGTGGGTGCGGTCGGCCTCGCCGCCGGCGGTTTCGCCGGCGGTATTCGCTGGGCACGCACCCGCTGACGTCCCCCACCCCCGGGGCGGGGCGCGGGCCCCCCGGGCGGGGGGCGCCCCCCCCGGGGGGGGGGCGGCCCCCCCCGCCGGGGGGGGGG
>JANONE010000343.1:0-2511 GCA_031420675.1 Ilumatobacteraceae bacterium
GCGCCGAAGGCTACTGGAGGTCGCGGCGATGAAGTCGGTGCGAATGTTCGAAATGGACGACTGTGCGATCGATGTAGCGGTGGAGGCGAAAGCCGGCCGCACCGTGTCGGTGTGCATCCCTTGTCGCGACGAAGCCGCCACCGTCGGCCCACTGATCAGCCTCATTCGCAGTGAGCTCATGCGCCGTGTGCCACTGGTGGACGAACTGATCGTGCTCGACGATCGCAGCACCGACGACACCGCCATCGTTGCTGCCAGCGCGGGTGCAACGGTGGTGGAGATCGAGGAGATGCACGCCCGTTTCGGCGAGGGCCACGGCAAGGGCAACGCGTTGTGGACCAGTCTGGCGGCGAGTACCGGCGACTTCGTCGTGTGGATGGATGGCGACATCACCAGCTTCGAGCCGCACTGGGTGACTCGCCTGCTGGCGCCGATGCTCGACGACGACTCGGTGGCGCTGGTGAAGGCCGTGTCGCACCGACCCACCCAGATGGGTGGCGGTGGTCGTACGACCGAACTGGTGACGCGGCCGCTGATGTCGCTGTACTACCCGGAGCTGACGGGCCTCTATCAACCGCTCGCCGGCGAGTACGCGGGTCGCCGCACGGTGCTCGAGCAGCTGCCGTTCGTGCAGGGGTGGGGGGTGGAGATCGCGATGCTCATCGACGTCGCCAGGCGATACGGGGCGGAATCGATCGCCCAGGTCGACGTGGGTACCCGCGAACATCGCCATCGTTCGCTGCACGCGCTCGCAGTGCAGGCAGCGGAGGTGATGGCCACGATGCTGGCCCGCGTCCCGGAGGGCAGCCTGCTGGCCGATCCTTCGCCGTCGCTGCGTCGAGCCGATGGTTCGGTGGTGCCGCTGAACTTGTCGGAGCGGCCGCCGTTGGCCTGGCTCACCGGCTGAGTCGTACCGAATCCGACCTTACTCTGTCACACCCTTCTGCGAGGATACGTACATGAGTTCGTTGCTCACACCGGTCGTGTTGCCCACCGCGGAGGAGGTCGGGGCGATGTCGCCTGGCGATTGCGAAGCGTTCGCGCGTTCGCTGGATCGCGAGCGCCGTAAGTACGAGGCCGCGATCGCAACGTTCGTACATCGGGTTGGCGTGTCCGGTGCGCATCTCACCGACAAGCATCGATCGCCGAAGGCCTGGGGCAAGGCAGCGTGCAACTGGTCCGGCGCGGAGGCCGGCAGGTTCGTGAAGGCAGGGGCCATGCTGGCCCGGTTCGACTCGGCTGCCGATCTGGCTGCGGACGGACGATTGGGTGTGGCGCAGATGCATGCGTTGGCGCAGGTGGTGGCGAACCCACGCGTGCAGGAGCACCTGGCTTGTGGTGAGGATTTCTTGGTCGCGAATGCCGTGCAGTTGGGGTTCGACGACTATGTGACCGCGTTGGTGCAGTGGGAACGAACGGCGGACGAGGACGGTGCTCACGACGCGCACGAGCGGGCGCATCGGAACCGCAAGGCGAGCGCCTCGATCGTCGGCGAGCAGTTCTTCCTCGACGCGTGCGGCGGGTTGGCTGCCGGTCAGCAGTTGAAAGCGATCCTGGATGCGTTCGCCCAGTCCGAATGGTTGGCCGATTGGGAGGAGGGTGTCGCCCAGCACGGCGAGGGGATGTGCCCTGGGCTGATGGACCGCACCGATGCCCAGCGCCGGTTCGATGCGCTGCTGGCGATCTTCTTGAAGGCTGCCGGCGCGACCGCGGAGTCGACCGGGTCGGGGTTCACGGTGAACCTGATGATCGGGCTCGACGCCTTTCAGCATCATCTGCGCAAGGCGTTGGGTGACGATGTGGCACCGCTCGATCCGAACGACCCGGGCAGCCGCTGCGAGACCGATCATGGTGTCGCCGTCGACCCCTACGACATGTTGGTCGCGGCAGCGATGGGGCATGTTCGCCGGGTGGTGTTGGACTCCGATGGTGTGGTGCTCGACATGGGTCGCAGACAACGCCTGTTCACGGGTCCGTTGCGTGAGGCGGTGCTGATGACCAGCCGGTGGTGCATCTGGCCCGGCTGTCACCGCCCGTCATCGCACTGCGAGGCCGATCATCTCTTGCCGTGGGCCACCGCCGGCCCGACCAAGACGAAAAACGGTGGTCCGGCGTGCAGGCATCACAACCGATGGAGAGCCAAGGGCTATCGCACCTGGCGCGACCCCGGCGGCCACTGGCATCACTGCCGCCCCGACGGCACCGAGATCGGCTGGAGGGCCGACCTTCAGCAAGTCGCCGAATCTTCCTCGAACGGCAATCCTGCCGCGTGACGCCCCGTGTGACTGCGTTGTCCTGAAGTCGGGCCGGTCAGGCGCCGATGTCGGCGAGTTGCCTGCTCACCTTCTGCAGGCTGACGGCTCGGGCGGTGCCCAGTTGTTGGGCGAAGATGCTGACGCGCAGCTCCTCCAACAGCCATCCGACGTCGATCACGTCGGCCGTGATCTCGCCGCGATCCATCCGGCGTAGCAATGCGACGTAGCGGGTCTCCAATGCCGCCACGTCGCGCAG
>JANONE010000344.1:0-2033 GCA_031420675.1 Ilumatobacteraceae bacterium
CAGCGCGTGCGGCCCCTCCACGTTTAGGCGCGGCAACACACGATCGAGCCACTTCGGGAGCCACCAGTTGCGCGCTCCGAGCAGCTCCATCGTCGCCGGCACCAACACCATTCGAACGATGGTGGCGTCCACGAACACGGCCACGGCCATGCCCAAACCGAACAGCTTCAACGAACGATCGTCGCCGAGTGCGAAGGCCGAGAACACGCACACCATGATGATTGCGGCGGCGGTGATCACTCGAGCGGTCACAGCCAAGCCATCAGCGACGGCTGTCGCGTTGTCGCCCGTGCGGTCGAACTCTTCCTTCATCCGCGAGAGCAGAAACACCTCGTAGTCCATGGAGAGGCCGAACACGATTGCGAACAGCATCATCGGTGCCCACGCCTCGACGGGGCCGGGCTTGTCGACGCCGATCAGGCTCAGGCCCCAGCCCCACTGGAAGATGGCGACGATCACTCCATACGCGGCGCCGACGGACAGCAGGTTCATGACCACTGCTTTCAACGGCACGAGCAGGCTCCGGAAGACCACCATCAACAGCAGGAAGCTGAGCACCAACACCGCGCCGATCAGCAGCGGCAGCCGGCCGGCGAGATAGGTGGAGAAGTCGATGCCGCCGGCAGTGAACCCGCCAACCTTCACATCGAGACCGGACGTGGGCAGCACGTCGTTGCGCAGCCGCTCGACGAGATCCGAGGTTGCCGCATCCTGCGGTGAAGTCCTCGGGTAGGCGGTCCATGCCCAGGTGGCGTTGCCGATCTCGAAGCCCGGCGTCGCGAACGCAACATTGGGGTCGGCAGCGATCGCAGTGTCGACAGCCGCGACAGAAGCTGCGTCGGCATCGGGGTCGGTGGTGACCAGGTAGAGCGGGCCGTTGCTGCCCGGACCGAAACTTGCGGCCAGCGTGTCGTAGGCCTGGCGGACGGTGGTTGCCTTCGGCTGGTTGCCCTCGTCGCTGAACCCGAGGCGAATACCGAACAGCGGCACCGCCAGCAGGATCAGCACACCCGCACCGCCGACGAACGCCGGCCACGGACGACGTTGGATGAAGCGGCTCCACTTGAACCATCCTTGCTCTTCGCGCGGCTTCTCTGGTCGGTGCGGCAATGGTGTGCGCAGTGAGCGGCCGAACGGGAGGTAGCTGAGCACCATGATCGCCCCTGCTGCCAACACGCCGATGCCCATCAACGCACCGAGGCTGTCGACGATGACGCCCATGATGCCGGCCGCGACGACGATCGCCACTGCGGCCGCAGCGGCGCGCGGGGTGGTGTGGATGCGGGTGCCGGTGACGCCGAGCAACGCTGGGAGCAACGTGATGGAAGCGATCATCATCACCAACACACCGGTCGCACCGGCGACGGCCAGGCCACGCACGAACGACAGGCCCATGATGAACAAACCGAGCAGCGAGATCATCACTGTGATGCCGGCGAAAATGACGGCGCGCCCGGAGGAATCGACAGCGGCGACGGTGGCCGTCTCCGGGTCCTCACCCATTTGGAGGTGTTCTCGATAACGGCTGACGATGAAGAGCGCGTAGTCGATGCCCACGCCGAGGCCGATCATCGCCGCCATCTGCGGGCCGAACTCGGGAATCGAGAACGCCTGTGAGGAGATGCCGACGATCGCCATTGCCACACCGAGGCCGGTGATCGCAGTGCCGACGGGCAGGCCCATGGCGACAACGGAACCGAAGGCGATCAGCAAGATGACGACTGCGGCGAGGATGCCGAGGATCTCGCTGGCGGGGAACTCGAGCTTCTGGAAGACCTGGCCGCCGAAGTCGATCGACAGGCCTTGGACCTGTACCGTCTCGCCGATCGCGATGATCTCGTCGCCGAGCTTTTTGGTGGCAGCCTGGTCGCGCTGGGTGACGGTGAGTTGGGCGAACGACACGTCGTGTCCCAACGTGTTGCTGGGGTTGGTCGCGAGGCTGTTCTGCTTCGCCCCCTCGGGTGAGTACGGGCTGACCACCTTCACACCTTCGACCGCGTCGACCTGCACGAAGAGGGCCTCCATCGCCGACT
>JANONE010000345.1:0-9087 GCA_031420675.1 Ilumatobacteraceae bacterium
AAGGACTACGTGTTCGATTGGGATCGCATGTTGGCGTTCGATGGCAACACGGCGCCCTACCTGCAGTACGCGCACGCCCGCATCTGCAGCATCTTCCGCAGGGCCGGCGTCGAGCGCTCGTCGGTGCGCGCCACGATTCCCTCGCTCGCCGAGCCGCAGGAGCGAGCGCTGATACTGCAGCTGCTGCAGTTCGACGCGGTCGTGCACGACACCCTCGACAAGTTCAGCCCTCATCGCCTTTGCACCTACCTCTTCGACCTCGGCCAGGCGTTCACCGCGTTCTACGAAGCCTGCCCTGTTCTCAGGGAGGGCTACGAGGAGACTCGCGACAGTCGGCTGGCGTTGTGCGACCTCACTGCCCGTGTGCTGCAGGAAGGCCTTGCGCTGCTCGGCATCGAGGCACCGGAGCGCATGTGAACCCGGTACCACTGGGGCTGCTGCCCGACAACGCGAGCGTGCAGGCCGACGGCTCGCTCGCTGTCGGCGGCTGCGACATCACCGAGTTGGCCGCGCAATTCGGCACACCCCTGTTCGTGTACGACGAGGCTCACTTGCGCGCCCGCTGCCGGGAAGCCGTCAGCGCGTTCGGCCTCGGCCGCGCCGTCTACGCGACCAAGGCATTTCTCTGCACGGCGATGGCGCGCCTGGCCTACGAGGAAGGCATGTTGCTCGACGTGGCCAGCGGCGGCGAGATGTACGTGGCGCTGCGCGCCGGAGTGCCGGGCGACGCACTCACGATGCACGGCAACAACAAGAGCGTTGCCGAGCTTCGGATGGCGATGAGCGAGGGCGTGCGTCACATCGTGGTCGACAGCTTCGACGAGCTCGATCGGCTCGATGAACTGCACGCCGAGGGCTTGCCCGCGCCGAAGGTGCTTGCTCGCATCACACCCGGTGTGCACGCCCACACCCACGAGTTCATCGCAACGGGGCAGGACGACAGCAAGTTCGGCTTCAACCTCGGCAACGGCGACGCACATCGTGCGATCGACCGCATGCGCCGCTCGCCCAGCGTGCAGCTGGAAGGTGTGCACTGCCACATCGGTAGCAACGTGTTCGAGGCCTCCAACTTCGCCAAGGCCGCCGAGGTGATGGCCGGCTTCGCGATTCCTCTCGACCTCCCCGAACTGGTGCTCGGCGGCGGGCTGGGCGTGGCCTACGTCGAAGGCGAGGAAGCGCCCACCATCACACAGTGGGGAAACGTGTTGCTCGATGCCTGTCAGGCGCTGGGTGTGCGCAGCAACGTCAGCGTCGAGCCCGGTCGCAGCATCGTCGCCTCGGCTGCGATCACCGTCTACACGGTGGGCACCGTCAAGCACATCCCCGGCGTGCGCACCTATGTGAGCGTCGACGGCGGCATGAGCGACAACCCGCGCACCGTGCTCTACGGCAGCGGCTACGAAGCGTTCCTACCGCGGGCGGTGCAGGCGCCACGCCCGCATCGTGCCCGACTCGTTGGAAAGCACTGCGAGAGCGGCGACGTGCTGATCTTCGAAGCCGGCCTCCCCGAGGGCGTGCAGGTGGGCGACCTGCTCGCCACACCCGTCACCGGCGCATACGGTCACAGCATGGCGAGCAACTACAACAAGCTCACGCGGCCGCCCGTCGTGTTCGTCCACGACGGCAACGCCCGGCTGGTGGTGCGCCGCGAGACCTACGAGGATCTGGTGCAATGCGACGTGGGCTGATCGGTCAGGGTGGCCGGAGTGGAACGAGCGCGATAGCGCTGAATGCACCGTGCCCACCACTCCACGTGACCGACACGCGCGGACGGTGCCCATAGGTCTTTTGACTCATTTTGATTTTGCCCCCTTACGGTGAGGGTTCTTGAGGATTAGCGTATGGAACCGTGAGGAACGGGATTCATCTGCACCTGCGTCAGGCTCTCGGCGCGGTCGCGCTCATCGCCGGCGTGGTGCTGGCCGCGTCGTCGTCGGTAGCCGCCGACGGCAGCGCCTACGTGCTCTCCGACGTGCAATGCGATCCCAACCACAATGGCGTGCTCGATCTCACGTTGGTGAACGACCGGGCGGCGCAGACGGCGCACTTCGTCGTCACCGCCGCGCAGTCGTCGAATTCATCGTCCATCTCGGTTGCAGCGGCGTCGGTCTCGGCCATCACCTTCACCGAGCTTGCCGATGGATTGGTGGTGGTACCGGTCTCGATCGACGGTGCCGACGCCGGTGTGGCGGTGCGGGTCGCGTGCGACGCCCCCGAGGTGGCGGTCCTCTCCGCTCCTCTCCGTTCGGCTGTCGCCAGGCCGTCGCTCCCAGCGACCGGTTCGTCCACGGGTGGGCTCCTCACCGGCGGCGTACTGGTCGCGGCAGGCATCGCGGCCTCGCTGGTGTCACGGCGCCGCTACTCCTGACACAGGGCCGTCCACGTGTGCTGGCCGCGGCCGTCGCTGTCAAACCGTTGCCGTTGGTCGTCGCCGAACTCGTAGCCTGCACGCCGTGAAGCTCATCAGGATCGGTGTTCTGGGTTGCGGCAATGTCGGCGCCCCGCTCGTGTCGCTCGTCTCGCAGCAGCAGGCCGCCATCGAGGCGCGCACCGGCGTGCGGCTGGAGGTCGTCTCGGTCGCGGTGCGCAACCTCAGCAAGGAACGCGATGTCGCGTTGCCCCAGGGTGTGCTCACGCGCGATGCGACGGCCGTGGTGAACGATCCTTCGATCGACGTGATCGTCGAGCTGATCGGGGGTATCGAGCCCGCCCGCGAGTTCATCACCACTGCGCTGCGCAACGGCAAGCCGGTGATCACGGGCAACAAGGAACTGCTCGCCAACGTCGGCACCGAGTTGTTCGCGGTGGCCGACGAGGCCGGCGTCGACCTGCTGTTCGAGGCGGCCGTCGCCGGCGGAATCCCCATCGTCCGGGCCCTTCGTGAAAGCCTGCGGGGCGAGCCGATCAAGCGCGTGATCGGCATCATCAACGGCACCACCAACTTCATCCTCACCAAGATGACCGAGGATGGTGCCGACTACTCCGCGGCGCTCGCCGAGGCGCAGGCACTGGGTCTCGCCGAGCGCGACCCCACCGCCGATGTGGAGGGCTACGACGCCGGCGCCAAGGCGGCCATCATGGCGACCATCGCCTTCGGCGCCAAGGTGGTAGCCGGCGATGTGTACCACGAGGGCATCAGTCGCATCACCGCTGCCGACATCGCAATGGCAAAGCGCCTCGGGTACGTGGTGAAGCTGCTCGGCATCGCTGAGGTCGATGCCAGTGGGGCGATCGGCGTGCGAGTACATCCGACGATGGTCCCCGCGACGCACCCGCTGGCCAGTGTGCGCGAGAGCTACAACGCGGTGTTCGTGGAGGGCGCGGCCGTGGGGTCGCTCATGTTCTACGGCCGTGGTGCCGGCGGCCTCCCCACCGCCAGCGCTGTGCTCGGCGACATCATCGATGCCGCCGTCAACCTCTCCAAGGGCACCCACGGTGTGCTCGGCACCTTCGCCCGGGCGGCAATCCTGCCGATCGACGAGACGTCTGCCGAGTACCTGCTCAGTCTGGAGGTGGCCGACAGGCCCGGCGTGCTGCACGCAGTCACGGGCGTGTTCGCCCGCCACGATGTCAGCATCCGCGCCGCCGAGCAGGAGGGCAACGCTCCCGACGCCCGTCTGGTGTTCATCACCCACGAGGCACGCGAGTCGGCCGTGCAAGCCACGGTGCGCGAGCTGCGCGAGCTCGACGTGGTGCGCAACATCGGTGGCTTGATTCGTGTGATCGGCGCCTGACGGTGAGCATGCGGTATGTCTCCACCCGCGGAGCCGCGCCTCGGCTCGGGTTCAGCGACGCGCTGCTGGCCGGCCTTGCCACCGACGGCGGCCTGTACGTGCCGGCCGAATGGCCGGCGCTGCCGCCGCGAGTGCCGGGCACCAGCTACGCACAGCGGGCGGGGCAGATCATCCAGCTGTTCGTCGGCGACGACCTTCCACCGGCGACGGTGCAGCGGTTGTGTGACGAGGCCTACGCCACCTTCGCTCACCCGGCGGTCGTACCGCTGGTGCAGTTGCACGACGAGCACTTCCTGCAGGAGCTGTTCCACGGCCCCACGCTTGCGTTCAAGGACGTTGCGTTGCAGCTCGTCGGCCGCCTGTTCGACGAGGTGCTGCGCGAGCGCGGCCAGCGCGTCACCATCGTCGGCGCGACCAGTGGCGACACCGGGTCGGCTGCGATCGACGGCGTGAAGGACTGCGCCAACGTCGACATCGTGGTCCTCTACCCGTACGGCCGCACCAGCGACGTGCAGCGCAAGCAGATGACAACGGTGCAATCGCCCAATGTGCGGGTGGTTGCGGTGGAAGGCACGTTCGACGATTGCCAGGACATGTTGAAGGCCATGTTCAGCGACATCGCGTTCCGCGAGCGTATGCAACTGAGCGCCGTCAACAGCATCAACTGGGCGCGGGTAATGGCCCAGGTCGTCTACTACATCACCGCCACCGATCTGCTGGCGGGCCCGATCAACGCGTGCGTGCCCAGCGGCAACTTCGGCAACGTGTTCAGCGGTTGGATCGCCCGCCGCATGGGCGCCCCCATCGACCAGCTGATAGTGGCCTCCAACGCCAATGACATCCTCGAGCGATTCATCAACCACAACGACATGAGCACTGCCCCGGTGGTGCCGTCGCTGAGCCCCAGCATGGACATCCAGGTGTCGTCCAACTTCGAACGGTTGCTGTTCGAGATGAACGGCCGCGATGGTGGCCTCACGGCCGAGCAGCTGCACCGCTTCCGGGCCAGTGGCCACCTGCGCGTGGAAGCCGATCAGCGCGCCGAGTTCATCGAGGGTCGCTTCCAGGCATCGAGTCTCGACGACACCGAGACGCTCGAGGTCATCTCCCGCACATATGCCGAGTCCGGAATGCTGCTCGACCCGCACACTGCCGTCGGAGTCGGCGCGGTGGCCAAGCTGCGCGCCTCAGGCACGCTGCACGGAACGACGGTCACGCTCGCCACGGCACATCCGGCCAAGTTCCCGGATGCGGTCGAGAAGGCCACGGGCGTGCGCCCGCCGCTGCCCCCGCACCTGGCCGATCTGTTCGATCTGCCCGAGCAGTTCACGGTGCTGCCGCACGACCTCGCCGTCGTCAAGCAGTTCGTCGCCACCACCTTCCTCTGACCCAGCGCCCTTCGACCCCGGCCCGTCTCGGCGCACTTGCCGGCTTCGTGCCGCGGCCCTGACCACTAAGTTGGGGGGTCGGGCCGCGACACGGACACCGGATTTCGCGGGTTTCGACGGGAAGTCGACGTTGTCGCCGGCGATCATGAACCAGGCGCCGCGTTGTGGCTCGCCGTGGTGCGTCGCTACAGTGCAGCCGTTCGGGTTCCCGAACAGCCCCGCTGCAACCGGTTCGCTTGCCTCGCATGCGAGCTGACGGCGCTGGGTGTCTCGCATCTCCAGGCGGTGGGGCCGCCGGCGATCTCAGCAACCGTTGCTGGACATCGACCGAGCCTCGTCTCCTCCCAGAAAGCAGGTGGCCAGTGGCCGCGGAAGCACTCGAGCAGTCCATGCTCGAATCAAAGGACAAGGATCAACTCCTCGCCATCGCCCAGGCGTTGGGCATCAAGACCAACGCCCGTGCTGCGAAGGCGACTCTGATCAGCAAGATCCTCGAGACCACCGGTGTCGGTTCCTCGCCGGCAGCGCCGGCGCCGGTCGCCGTGACGCAGCCGCCCACCTCGGGTGCTGTATCCGACGACCGCGAGGTGATCCTCGGTCCCGGCGGCGAACCCCTGCCCGACTGGGAGATCGATCTGATCAACAAGGGTGAGGCAGAACCGCCGGCTGCCCGGCCGGCGGCGACTGCGCCTGCTCGCCGGCGCACCGCTGTGGGTCGCACTGCTGTGGGCGAGGATGCGAGCGACGACACCGGCGACGACGATGGCCAAAACCAGGGCGACGGCGACGATGGCAGCGACGACGATGGCGACAACCAGGGCGACGGCGACGGCGAGAGCCGCAATGCACGCCGCCGCCGCCGGCGCCGCAACAAGAACCGCACGGGTGAGCTGCCGCAAGGTGCAGGCGAGCGTCAAGAACCTCGTGAGCGCAACGACCGACCCGAGCGCAACGACCGGCCCGACCGCGGCGACCGGCCCGATCGGGCGGAGCGGCCTGATCGCGGCGAGGGTGGCGAGCAGATCGGGCTCGAGCCGGTGCAGGTCGGCGGCTACCTCGACCTGCGCGAGGAGGGCTACGGCTTCCTGCGTGTGAACGGTTACCTCGCGTCTCGTGACGACGCCTACATCCCGGTGAAGCTCACCCGCCAGTTCGGCCTGCGCAAGGGCGATCACGTCACTGGCCTCAGCCGTCCGGCAGGCCGCAACGAGAAGAACCCGGCGCTGCTGGAGATCCACACCATCAACGACAAGGATCCCGAGTTGGCGAAGAATCGTCGTCGTTTCGAAGATCTGACTGCGCTGTTCCCCGACAAGAAACTGGTGCTCTCGACGGCGAACGACCCGCACAACATGACGGTGCGCATCATCGACCTCGTGGCACCGATCGGAAAAGGTCAGCGCGGCATCATCGTGTCGCCGCCGAAGGCGGGCAAGACGACGATCATGAAGGAGATCGCGACGGCGATCGAGCGGCACAACCCCGAGGTCAAGCTGATCGTGCTGCTCATCGACGAGCGGCCTGAGGAAGTCACCGACATGCGTCGCACCGTCAAGGGTGAGGTCATCTCCAGCACTTTCGACCGCCCCAGTGAAGAGCACACCCACATCGCCGAGTTGGCGTTGGAGAAGGCCAAGCGGCTGGTCGAAGAGGGCGACGATGTGGTCATCATCCTCGACGGCATCACCCGCCTCAGCCGCGCGTACAACCTCGCAGCACCGCCGAGCGGCCGCATCCTCTCCGGTGGTATCGACGCCGGCGCGCTGTACCCGCCGAAGCGCTTCTTCGGCGCCGCCCGCAACTGCGAGGAGGGTGGCTCGCTCACCATCTTGGCCACTGCGCTGGTGGAGACGAACAGCCGCATGGACGAGGCGATCTTCGAGGAGTTCAAAGGCACCGGCAACATGGAGCTGCGCCTCGATCGCCGCCTCGCCGAGCGCCGCATCTATCCGGCCATCGATGTCGACGCATCCAGCACTCGGCATGAGGAGCTGCTGTTCGATCGCAAGCAACTGCAGCAGGTCTGGAAGCTTCGCCGCGTGCTCAGCGGCCTCGCCGCCGACGGCAACGCGGCCCCTGGCCTGGAGCTGCTGATGGACCGCTTGAAGACGTTCCAGACCAATGACGAGTTCCTCAACGAGATCTCCAAGACGCCATCCATGTAGTCGGCGAGTGCAGCGGCTGAACGGCAGATACACTGCGTCGCCTACTTCTTTCGGAGAATGCCATGAAGACCGAGATCCACCCCAAGTACACCGATGTCACCGTGCGCTGCTCGTGCGGCAACACGTTCACCACGCGCTCCACGCGTGGTGCCGACCTGACGCTCGAACTCTGCAACGAGTGCCACCCCTTCTTCACCGGCAAGCAGAAGCTGGTCGATACCGGTGGCCGCGTCGAGCGCTTCAACAAGCGCTACGGCGAGCGCAAGGGCAAGTGATCGCCGGCGCCACGAACGTGTCGTCGCGGCGCCCGCAACTAAATGCGATCAAACTGGGGGCATTGGTGCGCGAACACCGGGGTGCGGCCGATGACATCGAACCGGATGTGGCCGGCGAGTTCGGCAACGGTGCGGCGCTGATGCTCGACCACGTGGCGTGGGTGCTGCTCGACGAGCAACCCGAGCGCGGGCTCGGCGCCGCCTTGGCGTGGGCCGTGCGCCGCAACGCCACCGAACTGCACGTCCTCGCATCGCGGGCCACCGGCTTGCTGGCCCGCCGAGCCGGGGGGTTCGGGTACCCCATCTCCGTGTGGCACGTGGAGGGTCGCACGCTGCAGCCCGCCGTCGCCGAGCCGCTGCCCGTCTCGCCGGCGTTGGCGGCCGAACACGGAGAGTTCCTGGCAACCATCGTCGAAGGTGGCGGCCTCCCGCTCGTCGAGCACGGAGTGTTGGCGGGCGAGGTGCAGGGGCTGGAGGTCTGCCGCGTGATCACCGACCCGCACACCCAGGCGGTGCGTCTGGAGGTGGGCGTCGGTGCGCACGACAGGGAAGCGTTCCAGTTGCTGCACGGCGACCGCCCAACGGTGGAAGCGTTGGCAGATGTCGTACGTGCGGTCGGCGAACATCGCCGGCCGGGTGCGCGGCGCCATCCACTGAACCTCCTCGCGCAGGAACGAGCGCTGCGCGCCCGCGTGATCGCCGACCCTGCGCTGGTGGGTGCAACTCTTGTGGAGGCCGTCGAACCGCCCGTGCCGCGCACCAACGTGAAAGACGCGGTGCCGTGCGTGGCGGCGGCCACGATCGATGGTCGGCTCGTTGCTCTCGTGTGCTCCAGCGGGGTCGACATCGACGTCGTTCCCTTCGCCATCGACGCTCGCTCGGCTCTGGGTGTCGACGAGTGCCTCGTGGTGCTGCCCGCTCGCGATGCACTCGACATCCAGCAGCGTCTCGCCGGGCTCGCCGATCCACCGATCACCGTCGTCGCGGTCGGCTGAAGCCGTAGCCTGCAACACCGGTGTTCGATCGACTGAAGTCCGTGGAAGACGAGTTCGTCTCGCTCGAGGCGAGCCTGTCCGACCCCGACATCGTCAACGACCAAGCGAGGATGCGCGACGTCACCCGGCGCTACAAGGACATCACGCCGGTGGTCGATTGTGTGCGGCGCTACCACGCTCGCGCGGCCGATGCCCAGGCCGCTCGCGAGCTGCTCACGGTTGCATCCGACGACGAGCGCGAAGCGCTGCGCGCGGAGCTGGCCGAGACCGAGGCCGAGCTCGCCGCGATCGAGGAAGAACTGCGGCTGCTCATGCTGCCCAAGGACCCCAACGACGGCCGCGCCGTGATCATGGAGATCCGTGGCGCCGAGGGTGGCGAGGAAGCCAACCTTTTCGCCCGCGATCTGTACGACATGTACCGCGCCTTCGCCTCCGCCAAGGGCTGGTCGGTGGAGGTGCTGAACCACGACGACAGCGACCTCGGTGGCATCAACCAGGTGACGATGCTCATCAACGGCGACACCGCGTGG
>JANONE010000346.1:0-2005 GCA_031420675.1 Ilumatobacteraceae bacterium
TCGCGATGCGCAAGATGTCGCAGGCCGACTTCGACGAGATGGCCGGCCGCTTGCGCCAGCGCGCCCTGGGCTTGATGGAGCAGTTAGACGCCGGCGGCGGTTATCGCGATCAGATTGAGGAAGAGGTCGCGAAACGGCTCGGCGCACCTGACGCACCTGACGCACCTGATGCACCCGATGCACCTGCCGTCTGCGCCTGCGGCACCGCGAACGATCCCGACGCCCGCTTCTGCAAATCATGCGGCCACCGATTAATTACAGCCATAGATTAGGCACAGATTAGACACCGATGACCTTCAACTCTCAGAGGTGCCAGCAGGCCGGAACTGTGGTTTCGGCGCTCCTCATCGCCTTGTCGATCGCGACGTCGTCGTCGGCGCAGGTCGCCACGCCCCATGCCGGCGCCATGGCGGGCACGCCGCTGCCGGCGCCGGAGCTGCCAAATGCGACCGTTACCGTGCGCGTGCTGCGTGAGCGCATGGGCAATAACGTCGCGGGGCAGTCGGTGACACTCACGGTCGGCGGTGCGCCGCGCACGGCCACCACCGATGGGCAAGGCCGTGCGCCATTCGAGGGACTGGTCGCCGGGACGCTCGTGCAGGCGTCGACGACCGTCGATGGCGAACTGCTCACCTCGCAGGAGTTCCCGGTGCCGGCCATGGGCGGTGTGCGCGTGGCGCTGATCTCGGGAATCCAGCGCGTCGCCGACGCCGAG
Organism: Ilumatobacteraceae bacterium; assembly: GCA_031420675.1. Lineage (GTDB taxonomy): Bacteria > Actinomycetota > Acidimicrobiia > Acidimicrobiales > Ilumatobacteraceae > UBA668. Next base: position 716 of record JANONE010000346.1, read on the forward strand.
AAGGCGGCGGCCGCGGCGGCAGCGAAGGAGCCGGCCCGCCCCGGTGTGGTGGAGTTTGGCCCCGAGTCGCGAATCATCTTCGAGTTCCAGAACGACACGCTCACGGTGTTTTACCTGCTGGAAGTCGTCAACAACGCGCGCACGCCGATCGACATGGGCGGCCCCATCCTGATGGAGCTGCCGACGGGCGCGTCCGGCGTGTCGATGATGCCGGGCTCGTCGCCTTCCGCGACGGTGCGTGGCGACATCCTGACCATCACCGGGCCGTTTGCGCCGGGCAAGACTGCGGCTGAGGTCAGCTTCTCGCTGCCGCAAGCCGGCGCGGCCACGGTCGTTCAACAGAAATGGCCGGTCGCGCTGGGGCAGGTGTTCGTCGCCGCCGAACGGGTCGGCGCCATGCAGATGTCGTCGCCCCAGCTGACGGACACGCGCGACACGACGTCGGAAGGCCAGGCCTTCATCATGGGCACGGGCGGCCGCCTCAACGCCGGCGACACGCTGGTCGTCAACCTGTCGGGGATGCCGGCCCACAGCCTATGGCCTCGCAACGTGGCGCTCGGCGCCGCTGTGCTGGTGTTCGTGGTGGGGCTCTTGCTGTCGCTGTCGCCGAAAGCCGCGCGCGCGTCGGAAGACGCCAAGCTCGAGACGCGCCGCGAACGGCTGCTGGCCGACGTGGTGGCGCTCGAGCGCAAGCGGCGGCAGAAACCGCTGTCGACGGCCGATCATGCGCGGCTGCAGCGGCTGACGTCGGACCTCGAGAAAGTAATGGCGGCGCTCGATCTCGGCCCTCATGCGCAGCGACTTTGACCAGCTGACGGTCGTTGACCTGGCGCGGCACTACGGCCGGCGCAGGGCTTTGGCGCAGGTGGGCTTTACCTGCCAGGCCGGGGAGATTATCGGCCTGCTCGGACCGAATGGCGCGGGCAAGTCGACCCTCCTCAATATCCTGGCGACGCTGATCAGTCCGTCGCGGGGACGCGTCGAGTACGGCGGGCGCACCGCCGCCCAGGGCGGCGCCGACATTCGCGGCCGCATCGGCATGCTCGGGCATGACCTGTTTCTCTATCCCGAACTCACGGCTCGCGAAAACCTGGTGTTCTTCGCTCGCCTGTACGGGCTGCCGGATGTCGAGGCGGTCGCCCAGGCGAACCTTGCCCGTGCCGGACTCGCCGACCGCGGCGACGACCTGGTCTCCGGATTCTCGCGTGGCATGCGTCAACGCATTGCCCTCGAGCGCGCTTTGTTGCACGAGCCCCGGCTCGTCCTGCTCGACGAACCGTTCACCGGGCT
>JANONE010000347.1:0-3470 GCA_031420675.1 Ilumatobacteraceae bacterium
ATCACGATCGGCCGCCCGGCCGCACGGTGCTCGGCGAACAATGGCGCGGCCAGCGGCTGCACCATTGCCGCGAGGGCCCCAGCTGCGCTGGTCCCCGCTTGCTGGAGCACCGAGCGCTGGCGGCCCTTGGCGAAGGCGGCCCCTTGGCGCGCCAGCGCCATCGAGGGCAACGTCTCGCCGATGGTGTTGAACAGCCTGTACGCCAGGTTCTCGCCGGGGATGGAACGGCTGACCAGCCCGGCTTCACGCATGGCACGCGAGAACACCTCACCGGACGCGCCGGCCAGCAGGGTGCGATCAAGGTCGAAGAAGGCAGCACCCTGCGCAGCGCGTCGGCCCCTTGTCATGAACGGCCCCTTGTCATGGTCGCCACTTTAGGCATCAGTGGAACGGCCGTCATAACGCAAGAAAACGGGAAAGGCCCCGCTTGGGGAAGCGGGGCCTCTCAACCTTTGAACCCTGTGATTGGGGGAACCACATTGTTGGGTTCTTGTCGAGCGAGCCGTTGGGGGACAACTCGCTACGAGCAACGTGTAAAAGTATGCACGTGAACGAGTGATCTTTCAAGCAGTATTCGAAGATACTCGGTATCGTTTTTCGTGATGGATCTGCGGCAGCTCACCACCCTCGTCGCGATCGCCGACCACGGGACATTTTCGGCGGCCGCGCGAGCCCTCTACACAGTTCAATCCAATGTCAGCGGCCATATTGCGCGCTTGGAACGCGAACTGGGCGTCACCCTCGTCGACCGTCAACGCGGTGGCCTCACCGACGAAGGCCTCATTGTGGTCGAGCGGGCACGCAGGGTGTTGCACGAACTCGACGACATTGCCGCCGAGATGGCGTCGCGGGGCGACGAGGTGCGCGGCGACACCAGGTTGGGCGTCATCGGCACCACCGCGCGCTGGCTGCTCCCGCAACTCCTCACCCAACTGGCCAAGCAGCACCCCGGGGTGCACGTCACCGTCCACGAGGGCAACACCACCAACCTGCTTCCCCGGGTGCTCAGCCAACAGCTGGATGCCACCATCGTGCACCTCCCGGTCGACGAGCCCGAGGTCACTGTCGAACCCCTCTTCGCGGAAGACCTGGTGCTGCTGGTGCACAGCCGTCATCACCTGGCCGGCCGCAAATCGATCCCCCTCGCCGAACTGGCCGGCGAGCCACTGATGTTGCCGCCGCTCGGTGCCGCGCTCCGCCGGGCAATCGATCGCGCCGCATCCAGCGTCGGCGTGGAACTGCAAGCACAGGTGGAGATCGACGGCGTTCGGCTTCTCACCTCGCTCGCGTTCGAGGGTTACGGTGCCGCGATCGTGCCGGCCACCGCCGTGCCGCGGTGGCTGAAGGGCGACTTCAGCCGCATCGCCGTACCCGAGCTTCCCCGACGGGTCGTCGGTTGGGTGCAGCGGCGGCGCCCAAGCCCAGGCGCACCCACGCGCGCGCTGCTCTCCGTGCTGCGTGAGGTGGTCGCCGCGCAGGGGGTCAAGCAACCGGGCGTGTATGTCGGAGCAGAAGCCTTTCCCCTCGGCCGCTCGGTGTGACCGCCTACTAGGGTGAGGCAAATGCCCCCCGTCGCGCTGCGCAGCAAGGTGCCCGGCTCGGTCCGTTCCGACGTTCGCGAGTTCCATGGCCGCAACGTCGTGTGGGTGGAGGTCGATGCCACAGACCGCAAGGGTGCGCTCTCCAGCGAGTCGTCATCAATGCTCGAACTCGCTGCGCACACGGCCAGTACCAAGCGGCTGCCGCTGGTCGGCGTGCTGCGGTCGAGCGGGGCCGACATCGTGGAAGGGTTCAGCGCGCTGCACGGTTGGGGCAAGGCAGCGCGAGCGCTCACCGATTGCTCCGGCGTCGTGCCCACGACCCTGATCGTCGATGGTCCTGCCGTGTCCGGCCCGGCGCTCCTGCTGGGCATCGCCGACCACGTGGTGATGACCGACGCCGCCTACGCGTTCGTCAGCGGGCCCACGATGGTCGCCGACTTCACCGGCGTGGTCATCGACAACGAGGAGCTCGGCGGCGCAGCCAGTCACAGCCATTACAGCGGTGCGGCCACGCTGGTTGCTCCCGATCTGGAGCACGCGATCGAGGCCGCCGGGCAGCTGCTCGCCTACTTCCCGCAGCACAACGACGAAGAGCCACCGTTGTGGCCCACCGACGACACGATCGAGCGCCAGACCCCCGAGGCCGGCGCGTTGCTGCCTTCCTCGTCCACCGGCAGCTACGACGTGCGGGCGGTCGTCCGTACGATCGCCGACGACGGCGACCTGCTCGAACTGCGTCCGCGCTGGGCCACCAACGTGGTCACCGCGCTGACCACTATCGGCGGCATGCCGGTCGGCGTGGTGGCCAATCAGCCACTGGCGCTGGCAGGCACGCTCGACATACCCGCGTCGCAGAAAGCAGCCCGTTTCGTGGCCACGTGCGACGCGTTCAACCTGCCGCTCATCACGCTTGTCGACACCCCCGGTTTCTACCCGGGCAAGGATCTCGAGTGGCGCGGCATGATCCGTCATGGGGCGCAGCTGGTGTTCGCGTACGGCCGGGCGACAGTGCCGCGCATCTGCGTGATCCTGCGCAAGAGCTACGGCGGCGCCTACATCGTCATGGACTCGAAGAAGATGGGCAACGACCTGTGCCTGGCCTGGCCTGGGGCCGAGCTGGCGGTGATGGGCGCCGGGCAAGCGGCGGCGATCCTGCAACGCCGGGCCACACCGCAGGAGCGTGGGGCGTTCGAAGCCGACTACTCGCAACGTTTGCTGAACCCCTACATCGCGGCCGACCGTGGATACGTCGATGCCGTGATCGACCCCGCCGAGACCCGGCAGATCATCGGTGAAGCCCTCCTGATGCTGGTCGACAAGCGCGAGCGCCTCCAGCCACGTCCCCACGACAACACGCCGCTGTAGATCTCGCGTCCAGGTGGTCGACGGCCAACGACGTGCCGCTAGTCTCATCCATCGGGGCACAAAAGCCCTCGCGTTCGACATCGTGTCATCGAAGGGAACAACATGCCCGACACCATCACCATCACCGACGATCGCACCGGGAAGGCGATCACAGTCCCGATCGAGGGTGGTGTGTTCCCGGCGGCGGCGGTTCGCGAGCTCGACCCGTCGTTGTTCATCTACGACCCTGGCTACATGCAGACCGCCGCCTGCAAGAGCGCGATCACCTACCTCGATGGCGATGCCGGGATTCTGCGCTACCGGGGCTATCCGATCGAGCAGCTGGCCGAGAAGAGCACCTACCTCGAGGTTGCGTACCTGTTGCTGAACGGCGAACTACCGAGTGCCGCCCAGTTGGCCACGTGGAGCGACGACGTGATCCACCACACGTTCATCCACGAGAACATGCGCAAGCGCTTCGTCGATGGCTTCCACTACGACGCACACCCGATGGGCATGCTCGTCAGCGCGATGGGTGCGCTGGGAACGTTCTATAACGACGCCAAAGAAATCCACGACAAGGAC
>JANONE010000348.1:0-5864 GCA_031420675.1 Ilumatobacteraceae bacterium
GTTTTCACACTGCCGATGGCCAACACGTTCAACACGCCCTGGCCCCCACGGCGAACGATGTCGATGAGCATCTCGCCATCGCAGAGCAACACGTCGTTGCCGCTGATGACCAGCGTCGCGGTGGCGATGTCGGTCTCGGCCTGCTCGCGCAGGTAGGTGAATGCCTTGCGCACGGATTCCAGCTTGATGCCGGCATCTAGCAAGCTCTTGATGACCCGCAGCTCGAGCAGGTCGCGGTAGCTGTACAAGCGCCGGCTGCCGCTGCCGCTGGCGTCGGTGAGCGATGGGCGGATCAGATCGGTACGCGCCCAGTAGTCGAGCTGACGATACGAGATGCCCACCACGCCCGCGGCCTTGGTGCCGCTGAAACCGATCTCGCTCATGTTGCCTCCGAGAGTTCATCACACGCGAGTAACTACGCCTGTGTAACCGGGTTGCCATGGTAGACGATCCTGCGCACTGCCGTCAAGCACTCCTCGCGCGACTCATGCGCGCGCTGCGCGCGAATTTCTGAGAAGCGCCGGAAGCGACCCAGGGATCAGCTGGCGAAGTCTTCCGGGTTGACGTCGTCGAGAAAGTCGCGGAACTCGTCGAGGATCGCCTCCTCGTCGCCACTCTCGGACTCCTCCGGTGCTTGCACTGCGGCCAAGTCGAGCAGCGCCTCCTCGGCGAAGATCGGCGACCCGGTGCGCACGGCCAGAGCGATCGCATCGCTCGGGCGGCTCGACACCACCATCTGACCGGCTGCGTTCAGCAGGTGCAGCTCGGCGAAGAACGTGTGCTCGCGTACCTCGGTGATGACGACGTGCTGCAAGGTGGCGCCGAGAGTCTGCAACACCGTCACCAACAGATCGTGGGTGAGCGGCCGTGGGGGCAAGATGCCTTCCATCGCGCTGTGAATCGCCGATGCCTCGGGACCACCGATGAGGATGGGCAATATTCGCGGCCGCTCGGGGCCTTCCTCGCGCAGCATGACGACCGGAGTGTTCGCCGGCAACTCCACACGCACCCCAAGCAATTCCATGCGAATCACAGGGTGATGGTACCGCGCTTAGTGGCGATCAGGCTTCGTGGCGATCAGGCCTCGAGGTGGTGCTGCAAGGCGGAGTTCAAGATCGCGGTGCGCAGCTCGCCGCCTTGGCGCGACAGTTCGGTGAGCAGCACTGCCGCCTTCCGACGGCTCTGCGGGTTGCGCTGACGGATCAGCGGCAACACCAACTGCTCGAACAACGCGGCCTCTCGTTCGGCCGCTTGCCGCCACGCACGCAAGTGCCGTGGCTCGATGCCGCGGTCGAGGAAACCTGCGGCAGCGCGCGCGATCGCGAGATCGGAGGCCGAGAACAGCGCGTTCGTGCCGGTGCCGCGGCCTGTGAGCAGGCCGTACGACTCCAGCTCGGCCAACTGTTTGCCGGTGATGCCGGCCATCGTGCACAACTCGCTGCCCACGTAGGTGTCGTGCACGGTCCCCTCCGGCACGGACGACAATCCGTTCGGCGCGAAGAAGACCACGGCCGGGTTCACGGAAGCCCGCTCCGGCGCTGCCATGGCTGGTGAGGGTGCGTGCGACAGGACCGCCGCCAGCCTGCCCGATGCAGGACCAGCGAGCGGCGGCGCGATGCGCAGCTGACCGGCTGGATGATGCGACGTCGGCACGACCGAGCCTTCGGGGATGTCGACCTCGCCGGTTTCGTCGAAGCTGTCCCCGGTCGCGCCTGGCTCGCGCTCGAGCACGGTGACGTTTCGAATACCGCGAGGTGGTGTGAGTGAACCGGTCTCGTCGATCTCGCCGCTCTCCAGCCGGTCGCGGATCACCCGTAGTGGCAGGAAGTTTTCGCGCTGCTCGCGCAGAATGACGCGCAGGCGATCGACATCGAGGTCGTAAAACTTGCGGTAGCCGGAGGGTGTGCGCTCCGGGTCGATCAGCCCCTGACTCTCCAGGAAACGAATCTTGGAGATGGTGACGTCGGGAAACTCCTCGAGGAGCAGCGCCAAGACTTCACCGATGGACAGATAGGGGTGTTCCGGCATGGATCACCCTTCGGCGTTCTGGAAGAACACAAGGCGGAACTTCCCGATCTGCAGTTCGTCGCCCTGGTGCAGGAGTGCCTCGTCGATGCGCACTTGGTTGACGTAGGTGCCGTTCAGCGAACCCGAATCGCGCACCACATAATTCGGGCCGTTGCGCACGATCTCCGCGTGACGGCGCGACACCGTGATGTCGTCGAGACTGATCTCGCCATCGGTGGCGCGACCGAGGCGCGTGATCGGGGCATCGAGCCCGAGAGTCGCCCCTGCCTGCGGACCATTGCGCACCACCAAGGAGGCAGAGTCCGACGGCAGGTCGCCGAGGTTGACCACCACATCGTCATCCGACCCGGCGGCATTGAGCAGCGGGTCGAGCTTGGCGAGCGTGATGGTGTGATCGTCGAATCCGTCGAGCACACCGCCGCACGACGAGCAGAAGGCAGCCTCCGGTGGGTTCCGGTGACCACATTGGTTGCAGAACAAATAGGCCATCGAGGAAACCCTAACCGTCGATGAGTGCTTGATACGCGGCCGCGTCGAGCAAGCCATCGATCTGCGTCGAATCCGTGAACTCGATCTCGCACAACCAGCCCGCACCATACGGGTCGGAGTTCAGGATCTCGGGTGCATCGGCCAATCCTTCATTGACCGCGACTACCGTGCCCGACACTGGCGCATACACATCGCTCACCGACTTGGTGCTCTCCACCTCGCCGAAGCTATCGCCGGCGATGACCGCGGTACCGAGCCTGGGGACCTGCACGTAAACCACATCGCCGAGTGCATCCTGGGCGTAGTCGGTGATGCCGACACGCACACGGTTGCCATCGACGGCAACCCACTCGTGATCGGTGCTGTATCGAAGCTGCTCGGGAACATGCATGGCAGCCACGCTAGCCGCGACCGGCGCGACCGGCCTTCAAGCTCTCGCGGATCGTGGGCACGTAGGCGATGGCCGTGTAGTAGGACAAGATCAAACCCGGAATCCCGATGAGCCAGGACACGATCAGGAACAACTTGTGGCCCGCGAAGTCGCTGGACCCGAGCATGAAGCCGGGCAGCGCGAACATCAGCAGGAACGTGGCCGTCTTGCCCCACCACGTCACGTCGAACCGCTTCATGCCGAGCACCAGCGTTGCCACCGTCACCGTGCCACCGAACACGACCTCGCGGATGACCACCATCCAGAAGAACCACAGGGGCTGCACACCCTTGACGATGATGCCGGCGATCCCGACGATGAACAGCAGGCGGTCGGCGGTGGGGTCGAACACCTTGCCGAACTCGCTGACCTGGTTGAAACGCCGTGCCAGCCAACCATCGACCCAGTCGGTGGCCCCGAGCCCACCCAGCAGGAACGCCGCCCCGGCGACGTTGTCGCGCGCGAACAGCATCCACAGGAACAGCGGGATGCAGCACAGCCTGGCGAGCGTGAACACATTGGGTGCCGTGAGGAACTTGTGTGCCGACAGTTGTTGATCCGTGGGTTCCATCGGACCGGAGCGTACAAGCGCGGCAACGCGCGCTGCGTACGCTTCCACTCATGACGCACAGCACGACACCGGGCGCGCTCGATGGCCAGGTCGCCTTCATCACCGGCGCCGGCTCCGGCCTCGGGGCCGCCTTCGCTCGCCGCCTCGCGCAGGACGGCGCCACCATTGTGGTCAACGACCTCGACCCCAACACAGCTGCCGACCTCGCTGCCGAGGTTGGTGGCGATACGGCGATCTTCGACGTGTCCCACTCGGGCTCGTTCGACGAAGAGATCGACAAGGCCGTCACCCGCCATGGCCGCCTCGACATCCTCGTCAACAACGCCGGCTTCGCACCACCCACCGACCCCGAACGTGTGCAGCAGGCGATCGCGAACCAGATGGCGCGCATGGAGGGTCGCATCGACGAGCTGGTGCCGCTCAACAGCACGGTCGACCTCAGCGATGAGGACTGGGATCGCATGCTGCGCGTACACCTCTACGGCACCTTCTACGGAACACGCGCGGCACTGCGCCACATGACCCCTGCACGCTGCGGTGCCATCGTCAACATCTCCTCCGTGCTCGGCCTGCGCCCGATGGCCGGCGCCCTGCACTACGCCACTGCCAAGGCCGGCATCATCGCCTTCACCAAGTCGGTCGGGCAGGAGGTGGCACCGTACGGAATCCGTGTGAACGCCGTCTGCCCCGGGTGGATCGACACTCCCCTGTTGGGCGCAATGGACCCGATGCTGATGGCCGGCATCGTGATGCAGATCCCCACGGGCCGTATGGGAAGGCCGGAGGAGTTGGCCGAACTGGTGCGTTTCCTGTCCGGCCCGGAGAGCAGCTACTGCAACGGCGACGTTTTTACCGCCTCCGGAGGGTTCGCCTGATGTCCACCATCTTCACCCGCATCATCAACGGCGAGATACCCGGCACCTTCGTACACCGCGACGAGCAATGCGTCGCGTTCCTGTCGATCAACCCGCTCTCCCACGGCCACACGCTGGTGGTGCCGATCGCCGAGTTCGATCAATGGGTGGACCTGCCGCCCGAACTAGCCGCCCACTTGTTCGAGGTGTCGTACCGAATCGGCCGAGCACAACAGTTGGCGTTCCAATGCAAACGGGTCGCCCTGATCATCGCCGGCTACGAGGTGCCCCACGCCCATGTGCACTTGGTTCCCAGTGAGCACATGGGTCACCTGAACTTCGCCAATGCCGCCACCTCGGTGGAACGCGCCGAGTTGGACGATGCGGCGCTCGCCATACGTGTGGCGCTACGGGCACAGGCCGACCTCACCTGACAGTGCCTCGCCGCCTGGCGCGACGGGGTCTATCAGTTCGGCGCCCCTGTTGCGCACGTTGTTCACCGCCGTGCTGACAGCGTGCATCGTGAGCACGACGTTCGGTGCCGGCACCAGCAGGTGCTGAAGGCTCGCCAGGTCGTTGTTGGTCGGGTCGAGCCACGCAGCCCACGCCTCGGCAGGCAGCACCACCGGCATCCGGTCGTGCACCGGCGCCATCGTGTCGTTGGCCGCTGTCGTGATCACGGTGCAGCTGTGCAGCCAAACCGTCGGGGCGTGCGAATCGACCGACCCAGCCGCCTTGTCGCGCCATGTCGCCCACAGGCCGGCCACCGCCAACGGCTGGCCGTCGACCCGGTGGATGAACATCGGGGTCTTCATCGGCTTGCCGGTCTTGCTGAGTGGCGCGCCCTCGCCTGCCTGCTGCCATTCGTAGAAACCGTCCATCGGAATGATCAGGCGGTGCTTCTTGAACAGGCCCTTGAACGCGGGCTTCTCCCCGATCGTCTCGGCGCGGGCGTTGATCATCTTCGAACCGATCTTCACGTCCTTGGCCCAACTGGGCACCAGCCCCCAATGGAATTTCTGCACCTCACGGGGCCCGTCAGCGGCCTGGACCACCCCGTACACGTCGTTGGTGGGAGCAACGTTGAAGTTCTCGGGCAGCGCCTCGCCCTCGAACGAAGCGCCGAAGAACTGCGCGATCTTGTCGGCGGAATGAGAGGACACGAAACGGCCGCACATCAGGGCGACGGTAGCCGAGTGCGAACACGCGCAGAGCCGGCCCAGGAGGACCGGCTCCGCTTCGGTCGGGCTGACAGGATTTGAACCTGCGACCCCTTGTCCCCCAGACAAGTGCGCTAACCAAGCTGCGCTACAGCCCGCTATTGCGGTTTTGCCCTCGACCAGGGCATTTGCCGGATTTCGAGAAATCATTCGGCGCCGGGATGGTACTGGCACCCGGTGCTCGACGGCAACGCCAATACCAGCAACGCAACGGCAATCGCCGTGGCCAATCGTCGATTTGCCGGTGCTCAACGTGTCACCAGAATCGCTCG
>JANONE010000349.1:0-1945 GCA_031420675.1 Ilumatobacteraceae bacterium
GGCCGATCGGGGCTGGCGACCGCCATGGCCCGCATCAAGGCGCCCACGCTGGTGATGGGTATTTCCAGCGACATTCTGTACCCCACCTACCAGCAGCATCAGATTCATCACCTGATCGCGTCGGGGGGTACTCCGGCGGACTACGTGGAGATCGATTCACCCCACGGCCACGATTCCTTCTTGATCAATCTCGATCAGGTGGGCCCGCCGGTGCAGCGTTTCCTGGAGCACGTCGCGAAGCCTTGAGCTCGATACTGGCCAGCATCTCGTCGAGCACGGCTACACAACGGCTCTTGTTGGGAATGCGAAGGGCGAGGTGAGAGGGAATGTTGTGGCCATCGGCCCGATGTTGCGCCACGTAGACCTGAAGCCTGCGCGGGGGTTCTGGTGATTTTCCAACCAAGGTCCACGAACTGGAACGGCGCCGCATCAGACGCTTCTGTGTGACGTACAGCGCTCCGTCGGGTGTGACGACCACCCGGGTCTCGCGAGGGCGACCGACCGTGTTGCCATCCACCAGTTCCCGCGCGCTGCATAGGAACCGCGTGCCGTCGCGCGACGACCAGTGTGGTTCCATCCGGTATGCCACCCACCACATGACGCCCATCACGATGACGGCAAGTCCGATCCATACGTAGTCCACGGCTACAGCATGGCGGATGGCGAGGCTGGGTGTACGCCACTGTTGCATGACGCTGCTGCACGGGACTGCCCCGCACAGGCCGTCGGCGGTGCGTGCGGAATCGGCCGTTCGCGTGCGACACTGTGCGCCTTGATGGTTGTAGCGGCGGCACATGGGCATGTGCGAGCAGTCAGTTCGGTGTTGACAGCAGAAACTTTCAACGACCCCGAGAACGCGCGGATCATCTTGCTGATGGCAGGTGGCTTGCTGTTGCTGGGCGCGCTCGTCGCGGTCGGCACCATCTGGTGGTGGCGGAGCAGCCGTGTGGAGCACCCCGCGCTCGGTCCGTTGGAAGTGATGGGTAGCCGGTCGTGGTGGAAGGGCGACTACTCCTCGCGCCGCCGCAGCCTGGGAGCCGCCCGTCCCACGGGGGCAGAGCCGGCCGGTGCGTCGGCCTCATCGACCGTCGAACCGGTCGATCTGGAAGCGGCAGCGCTTGCGCCACCGTGGCATTTCGACGACCTGCTCGAGTTCCCGACGTCCGTCGCAGCAGAGGCTGCCGATCTTGATGCCATCGACGTGGATGCCGCCAACGCCGAGGTCGCCGACGCCGAGACTGCCGATGCAGACGTTGTAGTCCTTGAAACGGTCGAGGCGGACCCGGTAACCGACGAAGCACCAATCGACGATGCCGACGACATGTCGGTGTCGTCCGAGATGTCGCGCTCGATCGACCCGCTGATGCGTCAGCACAGCAGCGAGTAGCGCCCACGCCGGCCGACGATTACGGTTGGCCGTATGGCAGAAGGACTTGATATCGATGCGATGCTCACCCGTTTTCGCGAGCGTGCCGCGTCGGTGAAACGTCGTCCTCTGCCGCCGGTGGCGGGCGAGGAGCGGGCGAGGTTCCTCGAACAGGCGAAGGTCGACTTTCAGGACTTCGCCATCCTTGGGGATGCGGTCGGTGCGGTCGAGGACGGGTTCCTCGTCCTGCGCGTCGACCTGCGTCCAGCCGACCAACGGGGCTGACCTGCCACTGGGAAGCAAACGGGCGAACGGCGTTGTCAGCCTCGGTGCGCGCTCGCTAGATTGCAGCCCGCACAACGCGGATGTGGCTCAGCTGGTAGAGCATCACCTTGCCAAGGTGAGGGTCGCGAGTTCGAATCTCGTCATCCGCTCCACGAAACACCAGGTCAGCGGCCCTACAAGGGCCGCTGGCTTGCGTTTTCGGCTTGCCGGTATACCATCGCGCTATACCATCGGGTTCGTTTCGCCCCTGAATCACCCCTTGTAAGCAGGTGAAAATGGCCGAAAAGTCGATTT
>JANONE010000350.1:0-2090 GCA_031420675.1 Ilumatobacteraceae bacterium
GTGAACATCCGAATAGCGAACTCGCGGCCAGAAGAAGCCGCGCAGACCATCTTTCCGGCGACGGGGGACCACGTGCGCGTGGAGGTGCGGCACGCTCTGGCTGACCGTGTTGTTGATCGCGACGAAGGTGCCGTGCGCGTCCATCGCTTCGGGCACCGCGGCTGCGAGCCGTTGTACGAGACTGACCCCGACCGAGACCGGCGGCTACATCACTCATGACCTCAGCCTCGTCGGGCGGGAACAGAAGGTGCACGCGGTCACCGGATCAGTCTGCTCGCGACCACGGATGCCGTGTGAACAGTTCGCGCCATCCACCACCGATCACGGCACGTGCGCTACAACTGCCCTCGTTGCGGAACATCACGTCCGTCCCCGCCCATCTCTCCCTACGAATGGAGTGGCGTTGACCGATCTCCTAACCGGCCGTCTCGATCATGATCCGGTGAAGGGGGGTGTGCGTACGCGGGTGGTGCTCGACACCTCCGTCCTGGTCGGCGATCCAGGATGCCTGCACAGCTTCGCCGGGGTCGATGTGGTCATCCCGTTCACGGTGATCGAAGAGCTCGACAGCCTGAAGACCCGACCCGACGACGTCGGGCGAGCAGCTCGAACCGCGCTGCGCACGATCGAAGAGCTCAGGGTCAAGGCCGGGGGATCGCTCGCGACTCCCTTTGCGATCGGCGACCCGGCCGATGAAGGCACCCTGCAGGTGGAGATCAATGGCGTGCAGAAGCACCTGTTGATCGAACATGGTCTCGACCCCAACGTGCCCGACAACCGCATCATCGGTGCCGCCCTCGGCCAGCTGATGCACGCTCCCACTCGCATGGTCTCCAACGATGCGGCGTTGCGCATCAAGGCCGCCCACCTCGGGTTGGAAGCCTGCGAGCACCATCCCATCGGTCGTTCGCTGAACACGCGACCCGCAGGATGGATCACGGTGGAGGCCGAGCACCAGTTGATCGATCGCCTCTACGCCGCCGGGGCCATCGGCCGCGACGAGGTGCCCGGCACCGATCTGCACGAGAACGGCTTCGCCGTGCTGCGCAGCGGGTCGCAGAGCGCATTGGTCCGCTGCATCGACGACGAGCTGGTCCTGCTGCCCCACGCCGCGCCCGAGGCATGGGGCCTGCGTGCGCGCTCGAAGGAGCAACGCTTCGCGCTGGAACTGCTGCTCGACCCCGACGTCAGCGTCGTTGCGCTCGATGGCCGCGCCGGCACCGGCAAGACCCTGCTGGCCATCGCCGCAGGGTTGGAGCAAGTGGTCGAGCAGCGTGCGTACGAGAAGCTCGCTGTATACCGCCCCCTCGTACCGGTCGGCCGCGCCGACGTCGGCTTCCTGCCGGGCGGCCTCGAAGAGAAGCTCGACCCATGGATGTCGGCCATCCACGATGCCATCGTGGCGCTCACCGATCAGCGCAGCTCTCACGACGCGCACCGGATGGTCGACGAGCTCGTCGGCCGCGACCAACTCTCCCTCGAATCGGTGACGTTCCTGCGCGGCCGCAGCCTGCACCGCCAGATCGTCGTCGTCGACGAGGCGCAGAACCTGGAGCCGACGACGCTCAAGACGGTGCTCACGCGCATCGGCGAGGGCACCAAGGTGATCTTCACCGGCGACACCAGCCAGATCGACGCCCCATACCTGGGCGAGTCGAACAACGCGCTGGCGGTGCTGATCCAGGCGTTCGGTGGGCAGTCGTGCTTCGGCCACATCACGCTCAGTGCGTGCGAACGCAGCAACGTCGCCAGCCTCGCCGCCGAGCTGCTCTAGCCGATCCATGCCCAGCTCGCGGTGAATGCGCGCCGACACTTGACCTCCGGGTGCTGAGTTAGTAGTAAAAGCGGTTGCGAGCGTCGGTTGCCCGTCACGCGAGAGGACGTCACATTGAGTGCACTGCTGATCGATTCCGCACCATCGGCCTCTGCCAAATCGTGGACGGATCTCGCTGCCTGCAAGGGTTGCACGCCCCTGTTCTTCCCTCCCAAGGCAGAGCGGCCCCAGGCCGGCTTCACGGTGTCGGCACCGATCGGTGTTCGTACGCGGGCCCTCCACGCCTGAGGCGAGTCCACCGCGCCAGCGCCGTTCG
>JANONE010000351.1:0-4600 GCA_031420675.1 Ilumatobacteraceae bacterium
CAGGAAGTAGCGGCGCATGACCTCGAGGTAGCCGCCGGCATACCGTCCCGCGCCGGCGGCAGCAATCTGATCGGAGCCGAGCTGACGGTGCATGGCAGGAAGGCGGTACCACTCGAGATCAGGCAGCGCGTGGTGCGTGTAATGCAGGTTGTTGTTGAGGAAGAGCAACGCCATCGGCGGGCTGGCGTTCACGACCGCGCAACGAGTGCCTTCGGCGACGGCCGCATGCTCGACGAAGGAACGGAGCTGGGTGCAGGAGGAGCCCCCGAGACAGAACCCGATCCCGTACACCCACGGGTTCACGCCGACGAGACCGAACAGCCACCACCCGAACACGACACTCCCGGCGACGTGCGCCATCCAGCGCCCGACGATGCCCCCCTGCGGCGCCAGGCGGACTTCTCTCCGCCAGAAGCGCAAGATGCCGCGCGGGACGCCGACGGTGAGACGCCCCGCAGCGGTGCGCAGGAACAGGAGGTAGCGACGACGCAGGGGGCCCGCGCTCTGCCACGAGGCGGGCGGCACGTAGAACGACTCCGGGTCGTCCTCCGGGTCGGTGAGGTCTGACAGGTGATGCTTGATGTGCAGCGCCTTGTACCGCAGGAAGGGAAGCCAGAACGAGAGCGGGACGAACCCGATCATGCTGTTGAGCCAGTTCCACCTCGTGGGGTGGCCGTGCAGCAGCTCGTGCCCGAGCGACATCCACAACCCGCCGAGGTACACCAACACCACCAATTGCACCGGCCACGGGATCGATTGGTGACCCAGGACGATTGCCAGCCACGCCGAGATGAACGCCGCCAAGAGACCCACTGTTCGCCATTCGGTCGCCCGCCGAGAAGTGTCTTTCGACAACTCCGCCCCCTCTGCACTCACCGGCCGCGTGCCCGGCTCGGTCACTCGCACGCTACTCTCCACCGAGGGCCGTGAGCGATGCACTGCCGTGAACGCAGCGACCACACTCGTGGCGCCGTATCACCGAGCATCCGCCAGATCGGCTGGTCCGAGTTCCTTCCAACCAAGCAATTCCTGAGACAACCGTACAAGGAATTCCGTGGAGCGTGTAGTGTCGCTCGCTGTGACCGACACGCAGAACGACGACGTCGAGCAGGCCGCCACTGCACCGGAGCAGACCCGATCAGCCGTAACCCGATCAGCGGGCCGGCGCGGCGGGCGGGCCCGCTCGGACCGTGGCCCGCGCCTTCCCGAACAGCTGCCGTGGAAGCAACCGCGGATGCGGCTCAACCACACAGAGGTCGTCTCTGCCGATGAGCTCGAGGCCATCCACGAGGCATCGCTCACCATCCTCGAACGCATCGGCATGGAGTTCTTCTGCCCCGAGTCGCGCAGCATCATGCGCGAGGCAGGGGCCCAGGTCGACGAGTCGAACGGTCGGGTTCGCTTTCCACGCGAGCTGGTCGTCTCCAGCGTCGCCAGGGCGCCGTCGGAATTCACGCTGCACAGTTGGAACCCGGAGCGCAACCTGCAGATCGGCGGGCGCTGGCTCGCCTACGGCACCGTTGGCAGCGCTCCGCACTACATCGACCGCAACGGCGTCCGCCGCACGGGCGATCGCGAAGGTTTCCGCGATCTGCTCAAGCTGGCCCAGTCGCTCAACACGGTGCACTTCATCGGTGGCTACCCGGTGGAGCCCGTCGACATCCACCACTCGGTGCGCCACCTCCACGCCGCACATGATTTGATCACGCTCACGGACAAGCAGTTGCACTGCTACAGCCTCGGCCGTCAGCGCAACCGCGACATGCTCGAGATGGTGCGCATCGCCCGCGGCATCGATGACGCCACGCTCCTGCGTGAACCGTCGGTGTTCTCCGTCGTCAACTCCAACTCACCGCTGCGCCTGGACACGCCGATGTCGCAGGGCATGATCGAGTTCGCTCGCCACAACCAGCCGATCGTGGTGACTCCCTTCACCCTCGCCGGTGCGATGGCACCGATCACGCTCGCCGGTGCGTTGGCCCAGCAGAATGCCGAAGCACTGGCCGGCATCACCTTCCTGCAGGTCATCAACCCGGGCACGCCCGTGGTCTACGGCGGTTTCACCTCCAACGTCGACATGCAGTCCGGAGCGCCGGCCTTCGGCACGCCCGAGTACGTGCGCACGGCGATGATCGGCGGGCAGTTGGCCCGGCGCTACGCGCTCCCGTATCGCAGCTCGAATGTCTGCGCCGCCAACGCCCTCGACGCGCAGGCCGCCTACGAGAGCGTGTTCTCGCTGTGGGGATCTGTGATGGGCGGCGTCAACATGATGATGCACGGCGTCGGTTGGATGGAGGGTGGGCTGCACGCCAGCCTGGAGAAGATGATCCTCGACGCCGACCTGCTGCAGATGGTGACGCAGATCATGGAGCCGGTCGTCGTCGACACCGAGAGCTTCGCCATCGACACCATCGAGAGCGTCGGGCCCGGCGGGCACTTCTTCGGCACCCAGCACACGCAGGATCGTTTCCGAAACGCGTTCTACAAGCCGCTCATCTCCGATTGGCGCAACTACGAGAGCTGGCAGGAGGCGGGCAGCCCGCAGGCGCCCGACAAGGCCCGGCTGCTGGTCGACCGGTTCCTCGAGGCCTATGAGCCGCCGGTGCTGGATCCCACCATCCGTGAAGAGCTCGACGCCTTCGTCGCCCGCCGGGTGGCCGAGGGCGGCGTGGCCACAGATTTCTGACCTCCCTCCCACTTCCTCAAGGAGTTTCACATGAAGTCATCAGCGCAGGTCGTCGTGGTCGGCGGCGGGGTCGTCGGCGCCAGCGTGCTCTACCACCTCACCAAGGCCGGCTGGACCGACGTGGTGCTGCTCGAGCGCAAGCAGCTCACGGCGGGCAGCACATGGCACGCCGCGGGCGGCATGCACACCCTCAACGGCGACCCCAACGTTGCGCGGCTGCAGCAGTACACGGTCAACCTGTACAAAGAGATCGAGGCCGAGAGCGGCCAGAACTGCGGCATCCACATGCCCGGTGGCCTGCAGCTGGCCGACACCCCTGAGCGCCTCGATTGGCTGCGCATGGCGCAAGCACGCGGCCGGTACCTGGGCATGCACATGGAGATCATCTCCATGAAGGAGGCCAAAGAGCTGAACCCGCTCCTGGAGGAGAAGTTTTTTGTCGGCGCCCTCTACGACGAGGACGAGGGCAGCGTCGACCCCTACGGCGTCACGCATGCCTATGCCATCTGTGCCCGCAGTCGGGGTGCCGAGGTGTACACCGACACGTGGGTCACCGACCTGCAGCAGCGCGCGGATGGCACATGGGACGTCATCACCGATCGCGACCACACCATCCATGCCGAGCACGTCGTGAACGCCGGCGGCCTGTGGGCTCGCGAGGTGGGCCGCATGGCCGGCCTGGAACTTCCCGTGCTCGCCATGGAGCACCACTACCTGATGACCGAGCCGATGCCGGAAGTCATCGAGTACAACAAGTCCACGGGGCGCGAGCTGCCGGCCTTGATCGACTTCGCGGGCGAGATCTACGCCCGGCAGGAGGGCCAGAGCATCCTGCTGGGCACGTACGAACAGGAGAACCGGCCGTGGGCGCCGAAGGAGACCCCGTGGGACTTCGTGTTCCAGCTGCTCCCCCACGACCTCGACCGGATCGAGCCCGAACTCGCCCGCGGTTTCGAGCATTTCCCCGCCGTCGGCCGCGCCGGCATCAAGAAGTTCGTCAACGGCCCCTTCACGTTCAGCCCCGACGGCAACCCTCTGATCGGCCCGATCAAGGGCCTCCAAGGCATGTGGAGCGCATGTGCCGTGATGGCCGGCCTTTCGCAGGGCGGCGGCGTGGGCCTCAGCCTCGCCAACTGGATGGTGCACGGAGACCCGGGTGCCGACATCTGGGGCATGGACGTCGCCCGCTACGGCGACTTCGCGACGCTCGCCTACACCAACGCCAAGGTGCGCGAGAACTACTCGCGCCGGTTCCGCATCACGTTTCCCAACGAGGAGCTCACCGCCGCTCGCCCGCTGCACACGACGCCGATCTACGACCGTCTCACCGCCCACAACGCCGTGTGGGGTGCCAGCTTCGGCCTCGAGCATCCGTTGTGGTTCCAGGAGCCCGGCCTGGAGCCGAAGGAAGACGTCACGTTCTACCGCTCGAATGCGTTCGACGCAGTGGCCGAGGAGAGCAGGGCGGTGCGCGAGCGCGTCGGTCTTTCGGAAGCATCGAACTTCGCCAAGTACAAAGTCAGCGGCGAGGGCGCCGCCGAGTGGCTGCAAGGGTTGTTCACCAACTCCCTGCCCAAGGTGGGCCGCACCAACCTCACCGCGATGCTGAATCCGCAGGGCCGCATCGAGGGCGAGTTCTCCGTCTCGCGCATCGGTGAGAACGAGTTCTTCCTTTTCGGCTCACTGGCCGCTGAGGTGCACCATCCCCGCTGGTTCCTCGCCCACCTCCCTGTAGTGGAGGGCGGGGTCTCGCAGATCAAGTTCGAGGTGCTCGCGCTGTCGATGGTGGGCCTCACCGTTGCCGGCCCGCAGGCGCGCGCCGTGCTGCAGAAGCTGACCGACACCTCGTTGGCCACCGAGGACTTCTCCTTCATGGCCTTCCGTAAGGTCCAACTCGGCATGGCGCCGGTGTGG
>JANONE010000352.1:0-4005 GCA_031420675.1 Ilumatobacteraceae bacterium
GCGGCGCGGCGTCACGAATCGTTGAGTTTCGAGGCGTTACCCACGAGAGGTCGCGAGCGTGGTGGCTTCGGCCGCGGCGGCAGGGGAGACACCCACTGCCAGCAGCTGCCGTTCCACCACCTCCGGGTCGTCGCCGGACGCGACCATCACGTCGGCCAACGCGCGGCCGCGCGCGAGATCGCTGAGCGTGTACTCGCGCACCCGCCACTGCTGGTGCATCGCTTGCAGCTGGGGTGGCATGCGCGAGAGGTGTCGTGCCGCGACCGGTGGCACGCGCCGACGCACGGCGAGCCCGCCGCCGGGGACTGTCTGCGACATGCCGAACAGCTGGCATCGCTGCAGGGCCCGTGCGAAGGAGTTGGACGTGCCTGCCGAGTAGGCGAGGCCCAACATGCTGGCGGTCTCGGCGAGGTCGAGCTCGTAGCCGAGCGGGTAGCGGTCGAGACCGGTGACCAACCGTCGAAGCGTCCACGTGGCGGTGGGCCCCAACACGTTCAGCCAGAACAGCTCCACGTAGTTGCTGCGCACGTCGAAGCCGACCGCGTCGACGATGGGGTCGTGCCAGGGGACCACCATCACAGTGGCTGCTTGCGGTGCGGGCGACATCGGTTCGATGGACATGAGGGACCCCCAACGGGTGAGGCGAACAGTGGGGGAAGCCGCTCACCGATACTGGGCATGGCGAAGTGGCCGGATCGGCAGAATTGAGGCGAGACTTCCCCGATGTCCGAGATGCACGCCGCCGCCGAGTGGGTGGGCGCTGCCGAGCGCATCGTGGTCCTCAGCGGGGCCGGGCTGTCCACCGATTCCGGCATTCCCGACTTTCGGGGCCCGAACGGATTGTGGAAGCGCGACCCGGCCGCCGAGAGGGCGTCAACGCTGCAGCACTACCTGACCGAGCCGGAGCTGAGGAAGGTGGCCTGGCAGAACCGGCTCGCCGCCCCGGTCTTCACCGCCCGACCCAACGTCGGTCACTACGCATTCGTGGAGCTGCAGCATCGCGGTCAGCTCGAGGCGGTCGTCACCCAGAACATCGATGGCTTGCACCAGGCGGCGGGCACCGACCCGGCGAAGGTGATCGAGGTGCACGGCACCGTCTTGTGGTCGCGCTGCTGGGGTTGCAACGACCGGCGGCCGATGGAGCAGATGCTCGATCGGGTGCGAGCAGGTGAGGCCGACCCTCCCTGCGAGTTGTGCGGCGGAATCGTCAAGAGCGACACCATCCTGTTCGGTCAGGCCCTGGTGCCCCAGGTCATCGAAGCCGCGATGGTGGCGGCCGAGCGCAGCGACCTCGTGATTGCCGTCGGGTCCACGCTTTCGGTGTTCCCCGCGGCCAACGTCGTGCCCCGGGCGAAGAGCGCGGGAGCGCGCGTCATCATCGCCAACGGCGAGCCGACGGCGATGGATCGCTTCGCCGACGCGCTGTTGCTCGGCTCTCTCGCAGAGCTGTTGCCCCGGCTCTGCAACTCCACCGCTTGACAATTCTTAACGGGTGACGAAAGCCGACCGAACGGGTAACCTTTCGACCATGGCTACCTTCCGCGACCTACTCTCCGCTGCCAAGGCGCAGATCACCGAAGTCGACACGGCCACCGCGGCCGAGCGCATCGCCAAGGGTGCGCTCGTGCTCGATGTGCGTGAGCCCGACGAATACGACCAGGGCGCGCTGCCCGATGCCGTCCACATCCCCCGTGGCCACCTGGAGGCGCAGGTGGAGGGCAAGCTGCTCGACAAGCACGCGCAGGTCGTCGTCTACTGCGCCGGCGGTGTGCGCAGCGCGTTCGCCGCCAAGACGATGGCCGAACTGGGCTACACCGACGTGCTGTCGGTGGCCGGCGGTTTCGGCAAGTGGAAGGACGAAGGTCGCCCGTGGAAGACGCCTCTCACGCTCACGGCCGAGCAACGCAACCGCTACCAGCGCCACCTGCTGCTGCCGGAAGTGGGCGTGGCCGGCCAGGCCAAGCTGCTGGAGAGCAAGGTACTGATGCTGGGCGCGGGTGGCCTGGGCTCGCCCGCGGCGATGTACCTGGCCGCTGCCGGCGTCGGCACCATCGGCATCGTCGACATGGACGAAGTCGATGCCAGCAACCTGCAGCGCCAGATCCTGCACAACATCGACCGCATCGGCGACCGCAAGGTGGACAGCGCGAAGAAAACGCTGACGCTGCTGAATCCCGATGTCGATGTGGTCACCTACGACACGCGACTCGATGCCGGCAACATCATGGACATCATCGCCGGCTACGACGTCATCGTCGACGGAGCCGACAACTTCCCCAGCCGCTACCTGCTGAACGACGCCAGCGTGAAGCTGGGTATCCCCGTGGTCCACGGTTCGATCTTCCGCTTCGAGGGCATGGTCAGCGTGTTCCACCCGCTACAGGGCCCCACCTACCGCGACATGGTGCCCGAGCCGCCGCCCGCCGAGCTGGCCCCCAGTTGCGCCGAGGCCGGTGTGCTGGGCGTGCTGCCCGGCATCGTCGGCAGCATCCAGGCACTGGAGGTCATCAAGCTGTTGCTGAACCTGGGTGAGCCCCTCGTCGGTCGCATCCTGTCGGTCGACACCACCGACATGACCTTCCGCACGTTCAACCTGCGCGCCGACCCGGCCAACGAGGTCACCTACGCCAATCGCGACCGCATCATCGTGCAAGAGCTCGAGGGCCTGTGCGCCCCCGGCCTCGCACACTGATCCTTGAACTGCACCCCGAAGGGCTACCGATGAGCGAACAGCACGTGCGCTACGACAATGGCAGCGTCGGCCAGATCGACGGTCAGCAGGTGCCGCGATTCGCGGGTCTCACCACCTTCGGCCGGCTGCCGCGGCGCGACGAGGTCGCCGACTTCCAGATCGCGGTCGTCGGCGTGCCGTTCGACAGCGGTGTCTCCTACCGGCCCGGTGCGCGGTTCGGTCCATCGTCCATCCGGGAGGCGTCGCGCCTGCTCAGGCCGTACAACCCGGCGCTGGACGCGATGCCCTTCCGCGACGCGCAGGTGGTCGACGCCGGCGATATCGCGTGCAACCCGTTCGACATCCTGGAGGCGCTCGGCCAGATCGATGTGGGCATGCGGGAGCTCATCGGTGCTGGTCGACCGGTGGTGGCCCTCGGCGGCGATCACACGATTGCTTTGCCGGCGCTGAGGGCGATGCACTCGGTGCACGGTCCGCTGGCGCTCGTGCACTTCGACGCTCACCTCGATACGTGGGACACCTACTTCGGGGCGCCGTGCACGCACGGCACGCCGTTCCGTCGGGCCTCGGAAGAGGGGCTGATCATCAAGGGGCACTCCGCGCATGTGGGCATTCGCGGCCCGTTGTATTCGCGGCAGGACCTTGTCGATGACGAGACGCTCGGCTTCACCATCGTGCATTGCCGCGACCTCGACCGGCTGGGAATCGATGCCATCGTGGAACGCATCCACACCCGCGTCGGCGAGATGCCGGTGTACGTGTCGGTCGACGTCGACGTGCTCGACCCGGCATTCGCGCCCGGAACCGGCACCCCCGAGGCAGGCGGGATGACCAGCCGCGAACTGCTGGGCATCCTGCGTGGCCTGGCCGACCTGCGCATCGTGGGTGGCGACGTCGTCGAGGTCGCGCCAGCCTATGACCACGCCGAGATCACGTCGGTGGCGGCGTCCGCCATTGCCTACGAGATGATCACCATGATGGCGGCACGCCTTCGCTCGTGAGTCGCCGCGCCCAACCAACATCCCCACGCTGTCATGGAATATCGCAACACGTGCGACATTCGATGCCTGCGTGGTGCACGGGTGGCCTAGATCGGTACGTCTTCGAGTGTGGCGGGCAGTTCGTCGCGTTCTTGCAGCAGTACGCCCGCGATCACGAGCGCGGCGCCGAAGAGGTCGGTTGCCGTCGGCTGTTGGCCGAGGGCGATGTAGCCGAGCACCATCGCCGAGACCGGCAGCAGGGCGAGGAGCACGGCGAATCTGCGAACAGGAATGCGGCGCATCACGGCCTGGTCGATGCCATAGCCGATGGCC
>JANONE010000353.1:0-1600 GCA_031420675.1 Ilumatobacteraceae bacterium
ATGGGACTGGGCGATGTTGTTGCTTGTCGGGCGGAGTTGGTGGCGATCGGTGTGGTGCGCGGGTTGTTGGATGCGCGTGAGGTGCAGGTTGTTCGCCGGTTGGACGAGTTGGCCGAGGTGTCGCCGTCGATATTCGCCCAGGATGTGGTTGCGACGGCATCGAAGACGTCGCTGACTCATGCGGAACGGTTGCGTGAACGCGCTGGTGCGTGTGCGGCGATCCCGGAGTTGGGGGCGGCGTTGTCGGCGGGTGCGACCACCGGTGATCGGGTCGACATCGTGGTCAGAGCTGCGGCTGGTCTGTCGGGGTCGGAACGTGCGGCGTTGGCGTTGCATGGTGTGCGGTTGGCGTTGGCTGCCGGCGGGCAGACTGCGTCTGGGTTCCGTAGAACGGTGGAGCAGGTGCTGCGCCAGGTGCGTGACGACGACGGGTTGGCCCGCCTGGAGCGTCAGCGGCGTCAGGCCCGGCTGCGCTGGTGGCTCGACGCCGATGGCATGTGGTGCTTGTCGGGCCGGTTCGACCCGGCCACGGGTGCCCGCTTGGAAGGCAAGTTGCGCAACACGATCGAGCAACTGTTCGCGACGGCGGCACCCGACACCTGCCCGCGCGACCCGGTGGACAAACAGCAGCACCTGGCCGCGCTGGCGCTGGTCGCGTTGTTGGGCGGCGACGGTGCCGGTTCGGGTGCACCCGATGTGACGGTGATCATCGACGAACAGACTTTGCGCACCGGTCACGCGCACGCGGGCACGGTGTGCGACATCGGGCTCGGCCGTTTCGGGCTGCCGGTGGAAACGATCCGCCGCTGGGCGTGTCTGGGCACGATCACCCCGGTCGTGGTCGCCGCCGACGGCACACGCCTGTTGTTGGGGCGCGAGACACGACTCGCGAACCGGGCCCAACGCCGTGCGCTACGCGTGTTGTACCGGTCGTGCGCATTGTGCGAAGTGCCGTTCGAGCACTGCCAGATACATCACGTCACCTGGTACACACTGGGCGGGTTGACCGATCTGGAGAACCTGCTACCGGTGTGCAACCGCCACCACCACCTCGTCCACGAAGGCGGCTGGCAACTACACCTCGCCGCCGACCGCACCCTCACCACCACCCGACCAGACGGCATCACCAACACCCACGACCCACCCACAGCATGGGCCGCATGAACACGGCCGGTTACGGTTCGGGCATGACCGACAACGTGACCCACTACGACGCGATCGAGGCGTACTGCGATCGGTTGAGCTACCTCCCGGGAGAGAAAGCCAGCCTTCACGTCTGGTGTGGAACCGGGCAGTACGAGGTCGACGTCCGCCGATGGGGCGGCGATGTCGTGTGGCGCGCCGAGGACCTGACTGGTGTGGCTCACCCGACACCCGCCGACGCAGATGCACACGGGTGCGGTTGGCCCGCCGGGGTGAGTGTGCCGATCGGCGACCTCTGGCGAAGCGGCGTCTATCTCGTCACGCTGCACGCGCACGGAGCGATGCACGACCGGGCATTTGGTCATGCGATGTTCGTGGTGCGCGCGCCTGCACGTCAGCCTGCTGCCGGAGCCGGGGCCGGGGCGAAGGCTCTGCTGGTGTTGGCGACCAACACGTA
>JANONE010000354.1:0-2159 GCA_031420675.1 Ilumatobacteraceae bacterium
CCAGCGCCAAAGCCGCTTTTCCGTACCTTTTTAGTTGTTGTCGAGTAATCATGAGGCACCTCCTGTGCTTGTTGCCTTCACTGTCCGCCGCCAGAGGCCGGGCGGTGAGTCGGCTCTTCGGCTTTCGCGCCTCCCCCATTAGGTGGAGAACAGGTCCCGGTTCGGCAGTGCCGAAAGGCCTGTAGGAACCCGCAGGCAGGCGGCAGGCGTGACAAAGTGCGAGGTCCTGCTCCATCAGTTGCCGATCACCACTGCGATGGCCCCGAAGTCGCCCGGGTCGGTCTCCAGGCCCGCACCACCGCGTACCAACAGCACCACCACATCGCCCGGTGAGGCACCGCTGAGGTCGAGCGACACGCTGTAGGGCAGCGCGACGCCGAAGTTGCCGGCCATGGTGACCTGGTGACCGAACTCGGGGTCGGGCCGGCCGGCGACGAACGCACTCACCACCACATTCGCTTCGAACCCGTGCGCCACACCCTCGACGGTGATGGGACCGGCGGCGATGAGGGACATCGAGCCGGGCACGGTGATCGTGGCCAAGTCGCTCATGGCGGCGATCACGAACCAGCCATCGGACGGGCCGAGCATGCGCAGGGCCAACACGCTGCGCGGCGTGGAGATGGCGGCGCCGTCAACCGACGCGAACACCTCGATCTCGCCGCTGCGTTGATCCCCGCTCGCGAACTCACCGAGCACAGGCCCGTCGCCGAACACGTTCGCCAGGAAATCTGCGGCCGCCGCCTCAGGGGTGAGGAACACGACGTCGGCTGCCGGCCAGATGGCCGGCTGCTGCAGTTGCATCGGCTCACCGGTCGTCGGGGCAACTGGCCCGGTGGTGGCGGTGGTGACCGCCGGTTGGGTGGTGGCGCCGCCGCTGGACTCGTCTTCGCCACACGCAGCCAACAATGCCGCAGTGACGAGGACGGCTAAGATTCGGTTCCGTTGCATGACCCTCCCGGCGACCACGTGTGTCGTCATTGATACAGAGTGGATGCCTACGGACAAGGGCAAAACGTCCTCACCGAAATCGGTGGTGCCTGGTTCAGCCACGGCAACACCCTGCTCACCCACCGGATCGTCGGCAAGCGCGGCATCATCCCGGCACCAGACCTTCGGGTCGCTCGCGCAGGTAGGCGACCACATCGATCGGTGCGGTCGCCGTGTAGCCGGTCGGCAGCCGCACAGTGCCTTCGCTGGTGCCGTAGAACACCTGCCAGCCGTGGTACCCCAAGTAGGCGCGCTCGTCGGCGACCATGTTCTGGGCGTATGCGCTCACCGCGCCCACGTACCCGCTGTTCGGGTTGTAGCCGTACAGGGCTGATTGCATGTCGCCGGGCGCGCCGTTCTGCACCAGGTAGCGCGCTGCTCCGAGGATGGCGTCGCGGGCAACGGTGGGGTCACCTTCACAGCACGTGGCCCAGGTGGACGGCAGGAACTGCATCGGCCCGACGGCACCGGCCGACGACACACCGACCACGCGACCCATGCGCGTTTCTTGGAAGTGAATGGCGGCGAGGTACTGCCAGGGCACGCCGGTGGCCGCCTGGGCCTCGTCGTAGTTGCCGCGCAGTTCGTCGATCGGAAGTGGCTCGACGATGGTCCACGCCGGCAAGGTGGTGGGTGGTGCATTCGGCGGCCGATCGACAGCGTGGTCGGCCAGCGCCTGGCGAGCGGCGAGGTGGAAGGACAGCGGGCCGCGGGCCACCGGGTCGACCTGATCGAGCAGCTCGGCCTGCCATTCGGGGTG
This sequence comes from Ilumatobacteraceae bacterium, assembly GCA_031420675.1. Classification (GTDB taxonomy): domain Bacteria; phylum Actinomycetota; class Acidimicrobiia; order Acidimicrobiales; family Ilumatobacteraceae; genus UBA668. The sequence goes on from JANONE010000354.1 coordinate 1,751, forward strand.
TCGGTTGACCGCTCGATAGGCGAGTTGCTGGCGGCGCCCCAGCGCGGCCAACACGGTCGGCGCCACCTCCGGTGCGCGGATCGCGGCCTCGATCGTGGACAGCTCGGTCGCCAACGCCGCCGCGTCCGCAATCACGCCGGCAGCGACGGTGGTCGTGTTCGTGGTTGCGATAGTCGATATTGGCGCCGGTGTGCCCGAGCTCGGAGGCGCTGCAACGGTCGACGCCGCCAGCGAACCCGAACCCGGCGCGTCATCGGACGTGCACGCTCCGAAAGCGAGCGCGACAACGATGAGCACAGCAGCTCGCGACGACATGGCTCGAGTGTTTCACGCCGACCAGCCGAACCATGCTCGCTCGGCGTGAGCAGCGCGCCCATACCCCGAACGTTGCCGATCACGTCCTGCTCGC
>JANONE010000355.1:0-2075 GCA_031420675.1 Ilumatobacteraceae bacterium
CGTTGGGCAGTGTGAACCCGAAGCAGTTCACACTCGACTCGGGCATCCTCATCCTCGTGCTCGGCATGCAGGTCTTCATCGGCAACACCGGCGTGCTCAGCTTCGGCCACATGGCCTTCGCCCACATCGCGGCGTACTCGACTGCCGTGGTTGGCATTCCACTCGCGATCAAGGCAAAGTCCCTTCCCGACATCCCGTTCGGTCTCGCCGACGTGCACTACGGGCCCTTCGTCGCCACGCTCTTCGCGATTGTCGTCACTGTGGTCATCGGCAGCATCTTCGGCATCGCCGTCTGTCGCGCCAGCGGCCTTGCCCCGACGATGATCACGCTCGCCGCGCTGTTCGTGGTGGAGCAGCTGGTGAAGAACTGGAAGGAGCTCACTCGCGGCGCCGGTGGTCTCTCCGGCATCCCGCGCCTGGAGGGCAATGGTTGGCTGTGGGTGGGCGCATTCGTCGCGCTCTTCGTGGCTCACCTCTTCCAGGAGACACGCATCGGCCGCTTCGCGATCGCGACCCGCGAGGACGAGCTTGCTGCGCCTGCACTGGGCATCCGGCTGTTCAGCGCCAGATACGCATCGTGGGTCGTCAGTATGGCCCTGATCGCCCTCGGCGGCTCGCTGCGTGCCCAGTCGTTGGGCAGTGTGAACCCGAAGCAGTTCACACTCGACTCGGGCATCCTCATCCTCGTGATGCTGGTCGTCGGCGGCATGCGCACGGTCAGCGGCGCGGTGCTGGGCACCGTGCTCATCACCGCCGGCAACGAGCTGTTCCGCCAACTGGGAGACCCGCAGCGGCTCGACATCGAACGCTTCCCCGATCTCTTCCTCGGCGGCACCATGTTGCTGGTGATGCTGCTCCGTCCGGGGGGGCTCCTCGGCGACCGCGATCTGGCGGGTTGGTTGCGACGGCGCACCTACCGACGGCGACCGTCCACCCGCGAGACGCCGCCACTGGCGACGAGTGCGCTCGTCGCCAGTGAGATCGAGGTGCACTTCGGTGGGTTCGTGGCGCTCGATGGTGCCGGCGTCACCGTGCGGCCGGGCGAGGTGGTGGGGCTCATCGGTCCCAACGGCGCCGGCAAGACAACGCTGTTCAACGTCATCACCGGCATCGTGCACGAGCGGGCCGGCCGCGTCACGCTCGGCGACCGCGACCTCACGAACGCCCAGCCCGTCGACGTCGCCCGGGCAGGCCTGGCGCGCACCTTCCAGAACCTGCGGCTGTTCAAGAACCTGAGCGCTCGCGAAAACGTGGCACTCACCGCCCTGGTCGCCGGTCGCCATCGCAGCCACCGTGTGCGGCCCGACGCCGACACCCTGCTCGACGATGCCGGCCTTTCCGACTGGGCCGATCGCCCCGCTTGCACCCTCGACTATGGCAACCAGCGCCGGCTCGAGCTCGCCCGTGCGGCGGCGCTGGCTCCGGAGTTCCTGCTGCTCGACGAGCCCACCTCCGGCATGAGCGATCAGGAGAGCTTGGCGATGGTGCACTCCGTGCGGTCGGTTGCAGCCCGCATCGGCGCTGGCGTGTTGGTGATCGACCACGACCTCGGGTTCATCACACGCATCAGCGACCACATCGTGGTGCTCAACGAGGGGCGCGTCCTGGCCGAAGGCACGCCCGAACAGGTCCGGGCGAACCCGTTGGTGGCCGAGGCGTACCTCGGTTCCTCGGTCTGATCGACGGGTCGCCGACCATGCGCGCGCTCATCATCCAGCACGAGCCCGACGGGCCGCCCGGGTTGCTCGGACGGCACCTGGCCGACCGCCGCTATGCCGTCGACCTGTTCGATTGGGTGCTCGACGATGTCGCCCGCTGAGCGTCGCGCCGACTCCCTGGCGCACCTCGACATCCTGGGACACGACGTCTACGAGCGCGGCATGCCACACGCGGCGTACGACGAGTTCCGACGCTCCGCCCCGGTCGCCTGGGTGAACGAAACCGATGCCAACGGCCATCATGGCAAGGGCTTCTGGTCGCTCACTACGCACGAGCACGTCGTGGCCGTGCACTAGGACTGGCGCACCTTCTCCAGCGAGGTGGGCGGCACCGAGATCGAAGAGTTGGAAGCCGAC
>JANONE010000356.1:0-5074 GCA_031420675.1 Ilumatobacteraceae bacterium
TCGTGTCGCGGCTCGGCCGCGGCGGTGGCCTCCGGTGAGCCTGCGGGCCATACCTGGGTGATGGTGGCCGGGGTGTGGGTGAACGGTCGCCGCGGCACCGCACCCAGGATAGCTGCGCGGTCCGCTGCGCGGTCCTGCGCGGTCCGCGCACCTCCGCCGGTGCGGCATACTTGACGGCGCCATGAACGAAGAGCGCATCCTGATCCGGCGGGCCGGACCACTCCACGGCGAGATCGCCATCCCGGGTGCGAAGAACTCGGTGCTCAAGCTGATGGCGGCAACCCTGTTGGCCGAAGGCGCCTACACCTTCACCAACGTGCCCGACATCGTCGATGTGGGCATCATGAGCGAGCTGCTCGCCGCCATCGGTGTGCGCAGCGAGTGGGCCGGTCACGGCGTGCTGCGGATGACCAACACGGGCGACATCTCGCCGGTCGCCCCCTACGAGCTGGTCGAGCGGATCCGTGCCAGTATCAACGTGTTGGGCCCCTTGCTGGGGCGTTTCGGTCGGGTCTCGCTGTCGCTACCCGGTGGTGACGACTTCGGCAGCCGCCCCATCGACATGCACCTCAAGGGCCTGGAGGCCATGGGCGCCACCTTCGAGCTGCGCCACGGCGTCGTGGAGGCCCGTGCCGATCGCCTGCACGGCGCCGACATCACGCTCGAGTTCCCCAGCGTCGGCGCCACCGAGAACATCCTCACCGCGGCGGTGCACGCCAAGGGCATCACCGTCATCGACAACGCGGCCCGCGAGCCCGAGATCGCGGATCTCTGCAACTTGCTGGTGGGCATGGGTGCGCAGGTCGCCGGTATCGGTTCGTCCACGCTGGTCATCGAGGGTGTCGGGCCGGGCGAGCTGCACGCCACCGACCATCAGGTGGTGCCGGACCGCATCCAGGCGGCCACCTATCTGGCCGCTGTCGCTGTCAGCGGGGGGGAAGTGGTGCTGCGCGGTGCGCGCGCCGACCACATGGAGATGCTGTTGCGCCGCTTCCACGACATGGGCCTGACGGTCACCTGCGTGGGCGACGGGCTGGCGGCGTGGGCCAACGGTCGCCTGCGCAGCACCGATGTGGCCACCTTGCCGTATCCGGGAATTGCCACTGACTACAAGCCACTGATCGTCACCATGCTCGCCGTCGCCGATGGCGTGGGCATCGTCACCGAGAACCTGTACCCCGGTCGCTTCCGATATGTGGAGGAGCTCCAGCGCCTGGGCGCCGACATCCGCGCTGACGGCCACCATGCGGTGATCCGTGGGGTGCCCCGCCTCAGCGGCGCCCCGGTGCGTGCTCCCGACATCCGTGCCGGCGCTGCCCTGGTGGTGGCCGGTCTGGCGGCCGATGGCGAAACGTCGGTCGCCGGCGTGCATCACGTCGATCGTGGCTACGACGACCTGGTCGGCCGCTTGGCGGCGTTGGGTGCCGACATCGAGCGGGTGCCGGCGAGCTAGCGCATCGATGCTCGCGGGCGTGCGCGAGGATGGGGTGATGGGGGCCACTGTCGGCGGCTCGTCGTCCGTGCCGTCGCGGCGCGGTCCGATCGACGTGGCCCGCCTCGAGGCGTTGGCCTTGGTGGTGCTCGGGCATCTCACCCTGGCGGTGATCGACCGTGGGCCGGAGGGTGCGCGCCGATGCCGGTGTTCTTCGCTGCGGCCGGGTGGGCCAATGCCAGGTCGGCCCCACGGAACGCGATGCCGCGCGTGCGCACGCTGGGGCTGGGCGCGGTGGTCGTGACGGTGTGGTCGGCGGCGAGCGTCGTCGAACTGCTCGTGCGCGGCGAGGGTGGCATCGTGGCCGACGGGGCGCGCATCGCGACACAGCCGTTGTGGTTCCTGGCTGCATACGTGCCGTTCACGGCGTTCGGATCGCGGCCAGGCTGGCGGTGCGGCCGGTGGCGACGGTGGGGTGGTGCCTCGTGGTGCTGGCCGCGTTGGGCGTGGCCCGCTTCGGGTTCGATGCGCCGCGGTGGATCGGCTGGCCGGGCTTCTTCGTGGCGTGGAGCGTGCCCTGGCTGCTGGGCGCGTGGATCTCTCCGGCCCACACTTTGCCTGAGACCGAACTCGCGAACTCGTGGTATCGCTGGGCATCGGTCGCTCCGCCGTAGGCGTCGAACGCAACCCAATACCGAACGAGGCCCCCTGACATCTTTGCCAACAATCCTGCCATGACGATTCGCTGCATCGGCTGAAGTTCGTTGGAGAACATCCGTCGCACTCCGAGGAGCCCGATGAAGATCAGCGGGGGTGCCACCACAAGGGCACCCCAAACGTCGTATGAGAGGTTGGCCATAGCCCAGCTGAGAGCGACCAGGTAGGAGACGGCGGCGGCGACCGGGGCTTGTTCGCCGGCGCGGAGGTTCCCTCGGTCTTCTTGGCAGCCATCAACGGATCACTCGGCGAGGTGCCGTCGAGGTCGTCGTCCGTTTCCGCCACTACGAGGGGATCGGTCGGGTCGGCGGGGTCGGTCGCGCGCCGTCCGGGACTGGCCGCCGCGACCAGGTTGGAGGGTAGGCCTTCGTCGCTGTCGGCATTCCCGCGGCGACGAAGGCGGCGGCGGTTGGCCTTCGCGTTGCGCTTGTCGTTGCGGTCAGTGTTCTCGTAATACGCGGCGCGTTCCCCCGACAAGCCTGTGAGCACCAGCAGGATGGGGGTCGTGGTGAGATCGCGGAGGATCGCGATGGTCCGCTGTGCGGTCTCGATGTTGGTCTGGCCGACGCGGGCGACGATCACGATGACGTCGGCGATGGGCACCAGCTCCAGCGGTTCGGCTGTCGCCCCCAACGGAGAGGTGTCGACCACTATGGCGTCGCAGGCCGGTGGAAGCTATGAGGAAGTCGATGATCGCCGCATCGGCGGTGTTGCTCTCCGTTGCCGGGTTAGCGGGGGTCGCAGACGCGTATCCTGTGCCGACCCCGCCGACAACTGAAGTCGCTGTCGAAGCACCGCTACCGACGACCACGGTCGGGCCTCGTCTGTTGCCGCGAACCGGTGGCGACATCGACAACTCGCTCGCGTTGGGCGCATCGGTCGTCGCCCTCGGCGCTGGCCTGGTGCTCGTCACTCGTCGCCGCCTGAGGTCCTCGAAGGCCTGACCGGCCCGCCATCGTCGAAAGCTGGGGGCGAACCCGGTGCCTGGCGCGCAGCGCGCGCCACCCGTTTCTTGGCCAGCATGAGCAGACCTGCGATCACGAGGATGGGGCCGAGCACGAGGAGGACCTCGTCCCACCCACCCTGATGCGCCAGGAGGGCGGTCACGACGCTTCGATGATGATGAGCACGTCGTCGGTGAGGTGGCTCTCCACCCCGTAGGTGCCGGCGGCATCGATGGTGAAGTTGAACGTCGCCATGACGCCGGGGTCGACCGACTGCTCCAATTCGATGCCGTGGATGTGGAACGCGTCGGCGGCGTCGGGGCTGGTGATGTTGAGGGTGATGTCGGAGCCGACCGTGACGTGTTCGATGCGGTCTTCGCCACTGTCGGTGCCGACGACGACGTCGATCTGCACCGGGCCGCTGAGCGGCACGCCGGACGAGGAATCGTCGGCGATCGCCGTGTCGACGGTGGTGGGTGAGGAGGTGTCGTCGCCGCAGGCGCCGAGCAACATCAGCGCCGCGGGAATGAGGGCCAGGGCACGAACTGTTCGCATGAGTCGCAATCCTAAGGTTTGTCCTGGTTCAATGGTCGCTCGGCCCGATCCGAAAGTTCCCCATGCGCACCCAAGTGGAAGAAACGATCGAAGTGATCCGTCCGGCCTTGCAGGCCGACGGCGGCGACATTGTGCTGCGCGATGTCGATGAGGCCACCGGCATCGTCACAGTCACGCTCATCGGTGCGTGCGGCACGTGCCCGGCCAGCAGCCAGACGCTGAAGGCGGGCATCGAGCGCATCATGCGAGACCGTATAGATGGCGTCACCGAGGTCGTCAACGTGGTTCCCGACGAGCTATGAGCCGTCGGTCGGGCCCGGTCACCGAACTGTTCGAAGCGGCCACGGGCGGCGATCGTGGTGCTCTGGCGCGGTTGCTGTCGCTGGTCGAGCGCGGCGGCGATGAGGCCCGCCAGGTCAGCCGCCTGTCGTACCCGGTCTCGGGTCGCGGCTACACGGTGGGCCTCACCGGGGCGCCGGGCGCTGGCAAGAGCACGCTCACGTCGGCCATCATCGGCCATCTACGTTCGCTGGACGAGGAAGTGGCCGTACTGGCCATCGACCCGTCGTCGCCGTTCACCGGTGGCGCCATCCTGGGCGACCGCGTGCGCATGCAGGACCATGCCACCGACCCTGGTGTGTTCATCCGTTCGATGGCCACCCGCGGGCACCTCGGTGGCCTGTCGCTGGCCACGCCGGAAGCAGCTCGCCTGCTCGATGCCGTTGGTCGTCAGTGGATCCTGGTGGAGACCGTGGGGGTTGGCCAGGTGGAAGTCGAGATCGCGGGCAAGGCCGACACCACCGTCGTGGTGGTCAACCCGGGCTGGGGCGATTCGGTGCAGGCCAACAAGGCCGGGCTGATGGAGATCGCCGACGTCTTCGTGATCAACAAGGCCGACCGCAAGGGGGTGGAGGACACCCGCCGCGACCTCGAGCAGATGCTCGAGCTCAGCGACCTCGCCCACGACGCATGGCGTCCGCCGGTCATGGCGGTGGTGGCGACGGAGAAGCGCGGCGTGCCGGAACTGTGGGCCACGGTGCTGGCCCATCGCAAGTTCATCGAGGGCAACGGCGAGCTGGCCCGGCGGCGCGAGTTCCGCCTGCGGGAGGAGCTGCGCGAGATCGTCGCGCATCGGCTCGAGCAACGGGCCCGCCAGCTCACCACCGGCGATCGCTGGAACGAGCTGCAATCGGCTGTGCTCCACCGCACCATCGACCCGTGGGCCGCAGCCGACGAACTGCTGCGCATCGTCGGCGCCTAAACCCTCGCCGCCCGCCGGCCCCTGAGCCCCGCCCATCTCCATTGCCCCCCGTCTGACCTTCGTCGGCGTTCATGTCGCGGCCTTGATCACGTGGATCCGTGGTCGGCGTGTGACACGAACGCTGCTGCCGCCCTCGCCCCCGCCGCCGCCGACCCCTGAGCCCCG
>JANONE010000357.1:0-4904 GCA_031420675.1 Ilumatobacteraceae bacterium
TCGTGTCGGTGATGGTCTTCGTCGGGGTTGCCGCCCGCCAGTTCATCAACCAGCGCGTGTCACGAGTCGACACGATGACGGCGCCGCTGGCGACTCGACTGAGACGCGCCCTGGGTATCGAGGCGCTCATCGGCGTGCTCGTGTTGGCGCTCACCTCCTGGCTGTTGGCGCTCACCCCACCCGGGCTCGGGGCCGGCGGCGGCAATGGCTCGCTGCAGCTCGGCGCGGTGCATCGCTTCCAGAACGCCACCTCCGGCGCCGACGTCAGTGTCGCCTTCAGCGAGCGCGTCGGCGCCAACGATGTGCGCATCGAGGTCGTTGCTCCGGCAACCGGTCTCACCGCCCTCTCCGTCGACTTCATCCCGCCCGTGAACTCGTTCGTCAACGGCATGTCCATCAACCAGATCCCCCTCACCGGCCCCGGCACGGCCGTGTTGGAGAAGAGCGACGGGTTCACGCTCAACGCCACCGGAACATGGACGCTGATCGTCAGTGCCAACGGCGCCGAGGTGCAGCGCAAGGACGTCTTCGTCGGCGATGCCAGCGCCGCGGCCGCCACCACGATCCCCGGCGGCTGACCCTCGCTCAGTCGGTCGTGGGTCGGTCGCTGCTGCCGACGACCTGCGCGAACGGCACCGGTGCCGCGACATCCAACTGGTCGTAGGTGCACGACGCCGGCTCGCGATCCGACCGCCAGTGCAGGAACTGCGAACCGTGGCGGAAGCGACCCTCCTGCAGTTGCCCGAAGGTCACCTCCGCGACGCGCTCGATGCGCAGCGGTACCCAGCTGAGATCCTTCCCCGCGTTCCACCTGCTGCCCGCACCGGGCATTCGTTGGCCAGCCTCGGTAGCGGCGTGCTGCCATTGGGCCCACTCGCGCCATGGGTGATCGGCAGTGGCGTCGTGCATCAGCGGTGCCAGTTCGGTCAACAACTCGGTGCGCCGCTTGGCGGTGAACGATGCAGCCACGCCCACGTGGTGCAGCTTCCCCTCGCGATCGAACAGGCCGAGCAGCAACGAGCCGACACCTTTCCCAGCCTTGTGCACGCGGTAGCCGGCGATCACGCAGTCGGCGGTGCGCCGGTGCTTCACCTTCACCAGGGTGCGCTTGTCGGGCGTGTACGGATCGGCCAGGCGCTTGCCGATCACGCCATCGAGCCCTGCGCCCTCGAATTCGGTGAACCACCGCCGTGCGACGGTTGCGTCGGTGGTGGACGGGCAGAGGAAGATCGGCGCGGCCGCACTCGCCAGCGTGTCGGCGAGCAGCGAGTGCCGGTGCGACAACGGCTCGGCCAGAAGGTTTCGATCGCCCAGCGCAAGGAGGTCGAACGCAACGAACGAGGCGGGGGTCTCGGCTGCAAGTCGCCGCACCCGCGACTCCGCTGGGTGGATCCGTTGCAGTAGCGCATCGAAGTCGAGACCGCGATCATCGGACGCGGGCACAACGATCTCGCCATCGACGACGCATTGCTGCGGCAGTTCCGCCAACAGCGGTGCGAGCAACTCGGGGAAGTAGCGCGTGAAGGGGCGTTCGTTACGGCTGGCCAGCTCGATCGTGTCGCCGTCGCGGAACACGATGCAGCGGAAACCGTCCCACTTCGGTTCGTACAGCCAGCCGTCGCCCTCGGGTATGTCGTCGGAGAGCTTGGCCAGCATCGGTGCCAGCGGTGGCGAGATCGGCAGGGCCATTCTCCCATCATGCCCCGCCGGTGCCGGTCGAGCCGGCCGGGCGCGTGTGAACGCAGCGCTGCCTCTCCATTAGGGTTGGCCGACGTGACCCTCGACCCCACACTCGGCGACCCCATGGCCGTCAAGCTCCGCGACCTGCACGAACGTCGCGAGGAGGCCTTCCATGCCGGTTCGTCGCGCTCCGTCGAGCGCCAGCACGCGAAGGGCAAGCTGCTCGCCCGTGAGCGCATCGACGTGCTGCTGGACTCCGGCAGCTTCCAGGAACTCGACCTGCTCGCCCGCCACCGAGCCCACTCCTCAGGCTTGGAGGAGCGGCCTTACACCGACGGCGTGATCACCGGTTGGGGCACCATCGACGGCCGCAAGGTGTTCGTGTTCAGTCAGGACTTCACCGTCTTCGGTGGCGCCCTCGGCGAGGTGTTCGCAGAGAAGATCCACAAGATGATGGACCTCGCGATGAAGGTGGGCGCACCGGTCATCGGCCTCAACGACGGCGCCGGCGCCCGCATCCAGGAGGGCGTGGTCAGCCTCGCCGGCTACGGCGGCATCTTCCACCGCAACGTGCTGGCCAGTGGAGTCATCCCCCAGATCTCCGTCATCCTCGGGCCCTGCGCCGGGGGCGCCGTGTACAGCCCGGCGATGACCGACTTCATCTTCATGGTGCGCGAGAGCAGCCACATGTTCATCACCGGACCCGATGTGGTGAAGACGGTCACGGGCGAGGAAGTCACGCTCGAGGAGCTGGGTGGCGCAATGAGCCATGCCAGCAAGAGCGGCGTGGCCACGTTCGTCTCACCCGACGAGAAGGCCTGCCTGGAAGACGTTCGCTTCCTGATGAACTTCCTGCCCTCCAACAACTTGGAGGAACCGCCGGCCCTCGACACGGGCGACGACCCCGACCGCCTGTGCGAGACCCTGCGCACCATCCTGCCGCCGTCGCCCAACCAGCCCTACGACATGAAGAAGGTCATCAAGGAAGTCGTCGACGACGGCGAGTTCTTCGAATACTTCCCGCACTGGGCCCGCAGCATCGTGTGTGGCTTCAGCCGCGTCGATGGCCACCCGGTGGGCATCGTCGGCAACCAGCCGCTGATGTTGGCCGGTGTTCTCGACATCGAGAGCAGCGAGAAGGCCGCCCGCTTCGTGCGCACTTGCGATGCGTTCAACATCCCGCTGCTCACCTTCGTCGATGTGCCCGGCTTCCTGCCCGGCGTCGACCAGGAGTACGGCGGCATCATCCGTCACGGCGCCAAGCTGCTCTACGCCTACTGCGAGGCCACCGTGCCGCGCATCCAGATCATCACCCGCAAGGCGTACGGCGGTGCGTACGTGGTGATGAACAGCAAGTCCATCGGTGCCGACCTCGCCTACGCGTGGCCCACCGCCGAGCTGGCCGTGATGGGTCCCCAGGGAGCGGTGGAGATCGTCTACCGCCGCGAGCTGCAGCAGGCCGCCGACCCGATCGCACGGCGGGCGGAACTGGTCGCGGAGTACACCGAGAAGTACGCCAACCCGTACAACGCGGCGGAGCGCGGCTACATCGACGACGTGATCGACCCCGCCGAGACCCGCCAGAAGATCGTCGCCGGCCTGCGCATGCTGCGCACGAAGCGTGAGGAGCTGCCGCGCCGCAAGCATGGCAACGTGCCGCTGTGAGCGCCGAGATCTCGCCTGCACCAACGCCCGAGGAGGCGGCCGCAATCGTGGCCGCGGTGGAAGCCATGTGGCCCAAGCCGCTGCTCGCAGGAGACCCCGAAAGCCTTCGGCGCGAGCCCACGTGGCGGTTCAGTGGCCGCTGGTGGGCCAGGCCGTTGCCAGTTCGCCGCGACCGCCCGTTCCGCTAGCTCCTGCGTTGCCGGCGGCTTGTTCCTCAGTTCGAGGAGTTGGCGATCGACGGCAGGTACAACTGGTGTTCGGGGGAATCAACCGCTCCGGCCGAGCCAGTGAGGTCGGCGTCGACCGCCACGAAACCAGCACCGTGGGCACGGCCGAGCCGGACGGCCTCGACTGCACGGCGCACGCCGGCCAACCCGTCGATCACGGCGCCATCAGCCTGCGCGATGCCCACCACCGCGGGCAGCTCGAGCGTCACGTCGCCCCACGCAACCCCAGCGGCGAGCGAGCGCTGCAGCGACGCCGCCAACTGACGACCGCTCGCGAGGTCGCAGGAGCGCATGAATACCGCCAGTTGGTCGTGAGCCAGCCGCGCCATCACGGCGCCGTCGTCGTCACCCATGGCGGCGCGTAACCGCGTGGCCATCGTGCTCATCACGTGGTCGACGGCTTCGTAGCCCTGCTTGTCGCGCAGTGCATCCAAGTGCAAGGCCTCCAACACCACCACCGTGCCGCTGCGCTCGCGAAGGCTGCCCACTCCCACCTCGTGCAGGAAGGCCGACCGATACAACATGTCCGTGGCGAGGTCGTGCGATGCGAGCCAGACCGACTGCTGATGTGCTCGTGCCAGTTCCTTCACGCTGGCGATATGACGCATGACGGCGGCGGCGACCGCCAACAGGATCCACGCCGCCACAGGCGCAAGGGAAACCTTGCGGTCGGTGAACAGCAGGATGGTGGCGAGCACGAGCGGCGGCAGCAACGACGACACGGCCACCATCAGCGCGAGGCGCTGCGAGGACGTGGCCCCGGCAGGCACCGGCGGCAGCGCGGGCAAAAGGCTCCAGATGGCGGCGAGGGCAAGGGCCCCCAGCCCGACCAGGTAGAGGAGGTCAGTGACCGGATATGAACCTTCCGGGTTGTGCAGGTACAGAGCTAGCAGAGCGAGGTCGGCCACCGCGGTGAGCACTGCCCCAAAGAACAACGAGACGCCGACAAGGTGCCGTGTGGCGCGGCTGGTGGCGATGCGAACCACCAACATCACCACGGCGAGGTCGCCTGCGGGGTACACCGCACCGAAGGCACGGTCCAACTTCGGCAACGAACCGTCCACCACGACCGGTTCCACCACGGTCAGCCACAGCACCGCGTAGAACACGAGGAACAGGAGCACGCCATCGACCACATTGGTGAATCGACGCTCCCGCAACTGGGGATCGCACAGCTCGGCAAGGCCGACGAGCAGCGGCAGGTAGCCGATTATGTAGCAGAGCGAGATCACCGGCGATGGGATCGCGTCGAACCCTGCATCCAGCTGCAGCGTGACGAGGAACCCGCCCAGGGCCCAGATCGTGACGCCGGCCCCCACGAGGCGCCACGCC
>JANONE010000358.1:0-4788 GCA_031420675.1 Ilumatobacteraceae bacterium
TCGGAGAGCACCATCCTGCTTTCGAGGAGTACTGCGAGTGCATCTTCGAGCTCGACGAGGACGACGTCACCGTCATCCAGGCCCGCATTGCCGAACGCCTGCAGGTCAGCCGGCCGGCCGTCAGCGAGATGATCCGCCGGCTCGACAGTGAAGGGCTGATCACCACCGATGGCGCCATCCGGCTCACCACGGCCGGCCAGGTCCTGGCGCAGCGGGTGGTTCGCCGTCATCGCCTGGCCGAGCGCTTCCTCACCGACTTGCTCGGGCTGTCGTGGGCTGCCGCCCACCACGAGGCCGGCAGGTGGGAGCACGTCATGAGCGATGCGGTCGAGGCCGCGATGGACCGTGTGCTGGGCAACCCCACCACCTGCCCGCACGGCAACCCGATCCCCGGCTCGCTGTACGACGCACCGGTGATGGTGCCGCTCTCCGCCATCGGGGTCGGCCACTCGTTCACGGTCGCCCGCATCCCTGAGGAGCTCGAGTTCGCTCCCGGTCTGCTCGACTTCCTGGAGGAAGCAAGCATCCTGCCCGGCCACGTCGGGGTGCTCACCGGTATTGCACCCGACGGTACGGTGACGATCGAGATCGACGGACACCCCGTGGGCATCGGATCGTTCGCGAGCGACCGCATCCTGGTCACTTCATGAGCTCCCGGGTCCGCAATGTCTGCAGCGGCGCGCTCGCTGTCGCGTTGCTGGCGGCGTGCAGCCCCACCACCTACGACTCCACCGCCGATACCAAGCCCGAGCACACTGCAACCACCACCACGCTGCCCAGCGGCAGCGCGGCGGATCTGTTGGCGGAGATGCTGGCCGAGGTGCAGCGCCTCCCGCAACGCGTGATGAACGCCGACGGCGACGGCGCCGCGGCAACCCGCATCGAGCAACTGTGGGCGGCGGTACAACCAGAGGTGGCCGCTCAGCGACCCGACCTGGTCAGCGACTTCGAGTTCGTCGTGCGCCGCTGCCGTGCCGCGGCCGATCGCAATCGCCCGGCCGACGCCGACCGCGCGTTCAAGAACCTCGACACGTTGGTGCGCGCCTACCTCGGCTGAGCTGGCGTGCGTGAGCCCGCCCCGGGTTCCGGGCTACAGCATCGCCGCGGGCAGTGGCTTGGCATGGACGATGACGAGCCGCTTGGTGCTACGGGTGAGTGCCACGTACAGAGCACGCAGCCCTTGCTGCTCGCCGGCGACGATGTCGGCTGGTTCGACCACCACCACCCCGTCGAGCTCGAGACCCTTGACGACACTGACCGGCACGACCGTGATGCCCATCTCCAGCCCCGTACGGGTGGCCTTGCCGTGTTCGATGCCGGCCGCTTCGAGCGCGCCGGAGACCGCTTCGAAGATCGCGTCGGGCACGACGACGGCGATGTTGCCTTCGCCCACGTCGGCGTCGAGATCCTTGGTGGCCGCGACCACCGCAGTGAGCAGTTCCAACGGCCCGACGTGCACCAACTCGGGGTGTTCGTCACCCGCACGTACGCTGGTGGGCGCCCGCAGCGACGGCGTGGCCGCCATCATCACCTTGTTGGCCAGCGCCATGATCTGGGCCGGGATGCGGTAGCCGACGCTGAGGCCGATGACCCGCGAGCCGCGCTGGTCGGGCAGGTGACGCAGGATGTCGTCCCAGTCGTTGGGCGCCAGCGCACCCGTGGCCTGGGCGATGTCGCCCACCACGGTCATGCTGCCATTCAGCGAGCGGCGCGAGACCATGCGCAACTGCATCGGCGTCAGGTCTTGTACTTCGTCGACCACGATGTGGCCGTAGGTGCGCATCTCGTCGGCTTCGTCGGGCTTCAGCGTGCCCTTCGCCGGCCGAGCGCCCAGGTAGCTGCGGGCCTCGTCGAGGATGGCGACGTCGTGCTCGGTCCAGCGCACGTCGGCCGTCTGGTCCTGGCGCGGCCGGTACAGCGAGAGGTACTCCGCCTCGCTGAGGTGCTTGGAGGCCGCCAGCTTCAGCAACGCCTTGCTGCCGTACAGGTCGTGCAGCAGTTGCGCGGGCGACAGCACCGGCCACATGCGCTCCAGCGCGGCCCGCACAGCGGGCAGCGCGCGCACTGCTTCCTTGACGTTGGCGACGGCGACGGTGTCGTCGTGCCAGCCGGCCGTCATCGCAGCCCACACTTCGCCTTCCACCCAGCGGCGGGCAGAGTTGTGCTTGCGGAACCTGCGTTGCGCGGCGCGCACGATGCGAGCCGATTCTTCTGCGCGCAGGCGCACGTAGCCGGTACGGAACGGCACCACGAGGTCTTCACGAAGTGGTCGCTCGCGGTCGGTGACGGCCTTGTCGATGACCAAGCTGATGCGCAGGTCGCCCTTCACGCGTTGCGCGAGAGGGTTGTCGGGAGCGTCGATCGCATAGCGTGCCCACTGCACGTCGTGCACCAGATCGGCGAGCACGACCTGCTCGACACCGGCCTCGCCCAGCGACGGCAGCACACGCTCGATATAGCGCAGGAACACGCGGTTGGGCCCGATGACCAGCACGCCCTGATCTTCCAGCGGGAAGCGATACGTGTAGAGCAGGTACGCAGCGCGGTGCAGGGCGACGACGGTCTTGCCGGTGCCGGGACCGCCCTGCACCACCAGCACGCCGGGCTGTGGGCTGCGGATGATCTCGTCCTGCTCGCCCTGGATGGTGGCGACGATGTCGCCCAACTGGCCGGTGCGGCCACGTTCGAGCGCGGCGAGCAGCGTGCTGTAGCCACGGATGCCGTCGGGTCGCTCGGTGGGCTGCGTGATGTCGTCGTCCTCGGCCCCGATGCCAAGGTGACCCTCACCGAACAGTTCGTCCTCCAAGCCCAGCAGTTGCCGGCCGTGCACGTGGAAGTGCCGTCGGCGCACCAGGCCCAGCGGGTCGCGGCCGGTGGCACGGTAGAACGGCTCGGCCACGGGGGCACGCCAGTCGACCACCACGGGGTCGCTGTTCTCGTCGGCGACGGCCAGCCGGCCGATGTGAAAGCTCTCGAACGGGACGGCATCGCCGTGACATCCGTGGTCGTCGCCCGCCCGGTCGATACGTCCGAACACGAGGGCGGCATCGCCCAGGTTGAGTTGCGTCAGCCGGTTGAACACCGCCTCGTCGTACACATCGCGCTCGTAGCGGGCCTGAAAGGTGCCGCCGAGGGTGCCCTCATGGAGCCCACGCATCTTCCACGCGTCGACTTTGCTCTGCTCGAGGCAGTGATAGGCGTGATCGATGAACGCCTGCTCAGTAGCGAGATCTGGGTGATGTTGCGACATATGAGTGTGTGTGCCACTTCCACGGGGCCCGGAATCGTGGTCTGACAACTCTATCGGCCTTGGTGCTCGCGGCAACCGATCGCAATCACTGCCGATGGGTGACGTATTCGACGGTCAGGCCGTTGTGGCGATGCCACCGTCGACGGCGATGACCGAGCCGGTGACGTAGGAGCCGGCGCGACTGGCGAGGAACACGGTCACGCCGGCCATGTCGTCGGGGCGGCCGATGCGGCCCAGCGGGGATGACTTGGCGATGGTCTCACCGAACGCCTGCAACGTCGCAGCCATCATCTTGCTCTCGAACGGGCCGGGCGCGACCGCGTTCACCGTGATGTGCTGCGGCCCCAGCTTGCGGGCCAACGCCCGCGTCAGGTGATGCACACCAGCCTTGCTGGCGGCGTAGCTGTAGGTGTCCATCGGGTTCACGTGCAGACCGTCGATCGAGCCGATGTTGATCACGCGGCCCGGGTCGTCGGCGGTGGCGCCGGCGCGTAGGTTGGGTAGCAAGCGCTGAGTGAGGAAAAACACCCCCTTCACGTTGGTGTCCATCACCTTGTCCCAGGCGTGTTCGCTGAAGTCGTCGAGCGGCATGCCCCATGTGGCGCCGGCATTGTTCACCAAGATATTGAGGCTCGGGAAGTGCTCGGCCACCTGTGCGGCCAGGCCCTCCACGCCTTGCAGCGTGCTCACGTCGGCACGGATCGCGTGCACATCGCCGAACTTCGACAACGCCAGCCGCGCGTCGTCGAGCTCGTGCTGCTTGCGCGAGCTGATCACTACGCTGGCACCCGCGTCGAGCAGGCCGCGGGCGATCATTGCGCCGATGCCGCGACTACCGCCGGTGACGACTGCGGTCTTGCCATGGAGAGAGAAGAGATCTGATGCCATCGCGCAGATCCTGCTACAAGGTGGTGAGCCGCAACAGCACCGGACCGAGGAACTCGTCCATCACCTGCAGCGCACCCGCGGGCGTGAGGTGCAAGCCGTCGTCGCGCATCGCCGCGTCGGCCGCTGCGCCGGTCTGCGCGAACCACCGATCCAGGCGCACGACATCGATGACATCTCGATATTCGGAGGCCACGGTTTCGATCACCTCCGCCATGCGCTGCCAGCCATCGGGCGTGTAGTTGTCGGACGCCCAACCCGCCCACCAGTCGGCCGGCTGCGGCGGCACCACCCACGCGATGCGCCGCACTCCGGCGTCGATCAACCGCTGCGCTGCAGTGCGATAGTCGTCGAGCATGCGCGCGCGGTAGCGGTCGTCGGACGGCCGCAACATGCCCTCTTCCCCGCTCCACTGCCGCAGCGAGATATCGGGAATCGTCACCAGGATCACGGCGACGTCGGCGTGACTCGTGCTCAACACGCTCCGCAGCGTGGTGCCCAACACCTCGGCGCACCGCTTGACGAACACGCCGCTGTCGTCGCCCATCATCGCCGTCCCGCTGATGAGCCCACAGCCCATTCCCGCCACCGAACTCACGTGCCGATCGGGAGCCTCCGCGGCCCATGCCTCCACGCCCGCCCACAGCGCCACG
>JANONE010000359.1:0-2375 GCA_031420675.1 Ilumatobacteraceae bacterium
TCGCACCGGTGACGTGGCACTCGCACCGGTGACGTGGCACTCGCACCGGTGACGTGGCACTCGCACCGGTGACGTGGCACTCGCACCGGTGACGTGGCACTCGCACCGGTGACGTGACGGGGCCGTCGAGGGCTTAGCGCACCAGTTCCATGCGCAGGCCGGAGGTGTCCCAGGTGGGTTCCATCGGGAGGCGCTGCATGGCACGGCCGGCAGCACGCCGAGCTGTCCACAGCAGGCCGGTGGCCTGCAGCATGTGCACCTGCGCCGAACCATTCGGTGGGGTGCGGCTGACCGTGTCCTCCAGCCCAGGCAGCTTGGCGCGGATCAAGGCCATGCGCTCCAGCACGCCGTCGGGGTGGTACGGAGAGGTGGTGAGCACAACGTCGTCGTTGAGCTGAGCGAACGTGAGGTCGGGGTGGGCGGCGAAGTAGTTGCGCTGGTGGAACGGTTGGAACTGTTCCTCCGCCTCACGGATCCTCCCGAAGCGGCGCAGGTCGTCGCGAGTGAGCCACGGCTCGAGTTCCAGTGCGGCCTCGCGTGTGGGCGCGCGCAGCGCTGCTCGCGACGGCGTCGGCTTGATGGCCAGGTTGCGCGGCCAGCCGATGAGCGTCTGGGCTTCCGTGTCGCAGGGACGGTACGGGCCGACGGGCTCGTCGTAGAACCCGATCGGCGAGTAAATCGCCGCCGCATCGAACTTCGGCCGGTAGTCCAGCACGTCGGACAAAGTAGGAACGACCTCGGGGTCGTCGGCGACCACTGTGACGCCGGCCAGTCGGGCCGGCACGATCAGCCACCCTCCCGGGCACGGCACGATGCCGCCGAGGATCTTGTAGGGGCGTGCTGCGGTCGCCATGAGAGGCCTCAGACACCCACGAAGGTGCCGGCGCCGGTGCTGGCCGTCTGGCCGGCGGCCAGCGTGGCCTGCACTTGCATCTGCGAGCGCATCGTGGCGGCCTGCGCCATGATCTCCTTCGGGAACTGGCTCACCTCGCTCGCGGTCTCGATGCTGATGATGCCGCTCGCCATCAGGCGGGCCAGGTCCATCTCGAGGGTCTGCATGCCCTCCTGCTGGCCCGAGATCATGGTGTTGCGCAGCTGACGGCTCTTGCCCTCGCGCACCAGGTTGCGGACGGCGTCGTTCGCCATCAGCACCTCATAGGCGGCCACGCGACCTCCACCCTCGGCGCGCAGCAGGCGCTGGCTGATCACACCCTGCAGGGTGCCGGCGAGCTGGGTCTGGATCTGGTCCCGGCGTTCGCCAGGGAACACGTCGATGATGCGATCGAGGGCCTGTGACGCGTCGTTGGTGTGCAGTGTGGCGAACACGAGGTGCCCGGTCTCGGCCAGAGTGAGGGTGATGGAGATCGAGTCGAGGTCGCGCATTTCGCCGAGGAGGATGACATCGGGGTCTTCACGTAGTGCGCTGCGCAGGCCGTCGGTGAAGCTGTTCACGTCCATGCCGACCTCACGCTGGTTCACCATCGCGACATTGTGCTTGTGCAAGTACTCGACCGGGTCCTCGATGGTGAGGATGTGCAGCGGGCGGGTCCGGTTGATGCGATCGATCATGGCTGCGAGGGTGGTGCTCTTGCCGGAACCGGTGGGGCCCACCACCAGCACCAGACCGTACGGCCGGCCGAGCAGCTCGGTGGCGGCCCACGGCGCGCCCAGCTCCTCGAGGGAACGGACCCGGAACGGGATGACGCGCAGCGCGAGGGCGTAGCTGTTCCGCTGCTTGTACGCATTCGCGCGGAAGCGCCCGAGCGACTCGAGACCGAACGAGAAGTCGACCTGCGAGTTCTCGTTCAGCTCGGCCAGCTTCTGGGGGTCCAGCAGTGACATCACGATTCGCTCGGTGTCGCTCGGCAGCAGCAGGGGGACACCCTCGAACGGCACCAGCACACCGTCGAGGCGAACGGTTGCAGGGCGGCCGACGGTGAGGTGCAGGTCGCTCGCGCCGGCGCCGACCGTGGCTTCCAGCAAGGTGACCAACATAGGGTCGGGATTGATCATCGGACTAGCCTCCGTGTGTTCACTGCTGGGGGGATTCGGTTCGCTGCTCATGACAATTGCGGTTGCGGTCATTGCTGGGTTGCTGATCGGGTCGTTCCTCACCGTGGTGGCAGACCGGGTGCCTCGCGGCCTGTCGATCGTGCGCCCCGGATCGGCGTGCGGGAACTGCGGCCTGCGCCTCGGTCCCCTCGATCTGGTTCCTGTGTTCAGTTGGTTGGCGCTGCGCGGCAAGTGTCGACAGTGTCATGTAGCTATCGGCATCGAACCGCTGGTGCTTGAGTTGTCAACGGCGCTTCTTTTCGGTCTCACCGCGTGGCAATTCGGCGCCACGTGGCGCACTGCGGCGTTCTGTGTGCTCATGG
>JANONE010000360.1:0-14587 GCA_031420675.1 Ilumatobacteraceae bacterium
CCCGGTCGTCGACCGACGGGTCGCCGAGGTAGCGCTCTGTGTAGTGCGTGTCGTAGAGCCGCCAGTCGGTTACCGGCGCGCCGGCGATCGCCGCGTGGAAGACATCCGGGCGCCGCATCACGGCGAGCGCAGCGAGGTAGCCGCCGAAGCTCCAACCGCGAATGGCGACGTGGGCCAGGTCGAGCGGGTGTTCCTGCGCTGCTTCGTGCAGTGCGTCGATCTGATCCTGCAGCGGCGCGGTGGCAAGGTCGCGATGCACGGCCCGCTCCCATTCGCTCCCCCTGCCCGGTGTGCCGCGACCATCGACGACGACCACCGCGAAGCCCTGGTCGGCGAACCATTGCGAACTGAGATATGCGTTGTGTGCGTGAATCACCCGTTGCGCGTGCGGCCCCCCGTACGGGTCGAGCAGCACTGGCAGCTTCGGGCCTTCGTCGTTGGTGGTGCGGCCATTGGGGAGCAGTACCGCGGTCGCGAGACGGCGCTCGCCGTAGTGGCGGATCGTGACGTTGGGCTGCACGAGGGGTTGCTGCGCGTGCGTGACGATGATGGGTCCGTCCATCAGCTGTGTGATTGCGCCCGGCTCCTCGAGCACGGCCGAACGCAACACGATGGTCGGGCCGCCGACCGACGCTGTGTGCACGCCCGGTTCGTCGGTGAGTGCTGCGAGGGTGCCGTCGCTGCGCCAACGCCACACGTGCTGCACGGTTGCGTCGTCGAGCGGGTTGGCGAGAAAGTACACCTCGTCGTCCTGTGCAGTCACGACGGCGCGCACCTGTAGGTCGTCGGGCGTCACCTCGCGGCCGTCGACCATCAGCCGGCGGGCACCGCTGCGATCGGCGGTCATCACGACCTGGCCATCGTCGAGTGTGGCGGGAGTGCCGGGCGCCAGTTCGACCCACGCCGTATCGCCGTCGGCGAAGAGTGGGCTGGTGTCGCCGAGGCGAGCACCGGCTTCCAGCACCATCAGCGAACGCTGGTCGCGCGACTGCACCGTCAGCAGCAGCCGTTGCGTGTCGGCCCACTGCACGTCGGCCAGGTACGGGTACGTGTCGCGGTCCCAGGTCACCTCGGTGCTGCCACCATCGAGTGCCAACACGTGCAGCGTGACGTTCGCGTTGGCGGTTCCCGCTGCCGGGTAGCGAACTTCGTTGGCGGCCTGCTCAGGGTTGGCGGGGTCGCTGATGTACCAGCGCTGCACGGGGCTGACGTCCACCCGGCAGGCAGCTATCGCAGCGCCATCGGGGCTCCACCAATAGCCTCGGTGGCGGCCCATCTCCTCGGCCGCGATGAAGTCGGCACTTCCCCAGGTGACATCGGCGTGCTCCTCGCCTGCCAACTCCCAGCTGCTGCCGTCGAGCTCGGCGATCCGCAGGCTGCGCCCAGAGACGTAGGCCACGCGGGTGGCCACCGGGTCGGGCCGTGGGTCGAAGACGGGCCCCTCGACGTCGAGTCCGCGAGCCTGGCCGGTGACCAGGCCGGCGACGTACAACTTGCCCCCGAGGGCGAAGGCGCTCACGGTCGCCGCCTTGTCGATGGCGTACGCAGTGATGCCGCCGGCACCTTCTCGCATGCGTTCGCGTCGCAGCCGTTCTTCCGCGGGCAGGTTCTCGTCGTCGTGCGCGCCGACCAGTTCCAACGGATCGGCGACGAGCCGCTCATCGCCGGTGGCAACATCCAGCACCCACAGGCAGTTCACCGGGTCGTCGCCGGCTCGGCTGCGGGCGAAGACGACTCGCTGCCCGTCGTGGGACACCGTGAGGTTGCGCGGGTCGCCGAGTGTGAGGCGCTGCGTGCGCGCATACTGGCGTGGGAACGTGTCGGTCATCGGCGGAAGTCTGCCAGCTCGCGGGAAGTGCGTCAGTGCGACGCGTGCGCGATCGCCTCCACGATCACCTGCCAACCGGCGGCAACGTCGATGCCCGTCAGCCAATCGCAGTTCGCGTCGGGAACTTCCTTCAGATCGCGCTGGTCGATGACGGTCATGCCGGCGGTGAGTCGGCCGTGGATCTCGATCTCCACGTGCGCCAGGCGGCGAGTGAAGAGCTGTGGGTGGGTGAGTGCCATCACCGCGCACGGGTCGTGCATCGGCGCGCCCTCGATGTGGTGGTGGCGCGAACGGTAGGTGCCGCTGAAGAAGTCGAAAAGATCGGCGAGCACCGCAGCCAGCCGCCCGGGCAGCGCGCGCACCGTCTCGACGCGCTCGGGCAGCGCTTGGAACTGGTGGGTGAGGTCGAGCCCTGACATGATCAGCGGCCCTCCGTAGGAGAACACCATGTCGGCGGCCTCTGGGTCGCACCACAGGTTGAACTCGGCGGCCGCGGTGCTGTTGCCGAAGGTGCCGCCGCCCATCAGCGAGATACCGGCGATGCGGCCGGCAAGGTCGGGCGCAGCTCGCAGGGCGAGGGCGATGTTGGTGAGCGGGCCGGTGGCCACCAGCCACACGCCCTCGCGCGCTCGGCAGCTGTCGATGATGAAACCGACCGCGTCGTGGCCGGCGGGTGGACCGCTGGGCTCGGGCAGATGGGCGCCGTCCATGCCGCTCTTGCCGTGCACGTATTCGGCGTGGCGCGGCGGTCGGGTGAGTGGGCGGTTGGCGCCCGAATGCACGGGGCATTCCAGCTCCAGCAGATCGCGCATGATGATCGCGTTGCGGGTCGTGGCATCGAGGGGTGCGTTGCCGGCGACAGTGGTGATGCCCAGGAGTTCGGTGTGGCGGGCGGCGACGACCATCGCAATTGCGTCGTCGTGGCCGGGGTCGCAGTCGAGGATGATGGGCAGCGGTGCAGGCGACATGGCTGGAGAGCTTGCCACCGTCACGCTCGCCGTCGTGCGATCGGGAGACGAATCGACGGGACTCGCGTGATCGATCAGGCGCTGAGCACGCCGTCGGGGTCGAGCTGAGCGGCGCGGCCCACCCATTCCCCGTCGCACATTGCGGCGGCCAGACCCGCATCCGCAGAGGTGCCCCAGGCGCGGCGGCCGTCCGCCACCAGGCACGCGGCCAACGCCTGTTCGGGCTCACCGTCGCGCGAGAACATCACGGTGTACGCCTCGATGGTGGCCGAACCGGCGGCATCGCTCGGTTCGGCGAGGGCGCGACGCGGCATCGCGTCGATCTCGTCCTGCGGGTGGCTGTGCTGGAACGACATCGGGGGAGTGGTCGAGTAGACCCCGAACGCGTGCTTCGTCGCGTAGCCACCGTTGGCCCACACCAATCCCTTTGCGCCGGGCCGATCGCGGAGGTCGCCCATCACGGTCGCGATCGCGTGCATCACGTAGTTGTTCCACGGCCCGCCGGCGAAGGCGAGGCCACCGGTGCGCGTGAGTTGGCGATCGAGTGACAGCCCGAGACTCCGCGCACCCAGCTGCACGGCTGATGGGAAGCACGAGTAGAGATCGATGATCTCGACGTCGTCGATGCCGACACCCGCCAGTTCGAGTGCGCGTCGGCCGCCGAGCCGGACGGCGGGGGTCTCCGCGAAGCTCCATCGGTTGCTGATGAAGTTGTGCTCGTGGCACTCGGTGCCGGAGTGCGGGAACACCCATCGATCCGTGGGAACCCCCAACGCCTCTGCCTTCTCGACGCTGCACATGATGAGCGCCGCAGCCATGTCGACATCGTTGTTGGCGTTCATGCACTTCGGATACGGGAAGCCGATCATGCGGTTGCTGGCCGATGGTGTCCGGATCTCCTCCGCCGTCCTCGCCTCCCGGGTCCATGCGTATGGGTTGGCCGCCGCCACCTCGCTGAACTTCGCGTACAGCTCGCTGCTCAGCACCTGCTGCTCCGCCACGCTACGGCCGGCCGCGGCGCGGATCGCGGTCTCGAACATCGGGTAGATCTGCACCGGCATCATCAGCCCGCGAGCACGCTCGGCCGGGTGGTTGATGTCCAGATCCGCACCCAGCAGGCGCGGCATCTGGTCGGGTGGTGAAGTCGGCCACTTCATGTCCACTCCGGCTCTGCGAGCGCGCATGCGGGTTCGCCAGGCTTCACCACCGGCGAGGATCGCCAGGTCGAGCGCTCCGCGCTGGATCTCCGTGGCCGTGCCGTTCACCAACGCCTGCGGGCTGTTGCCGCCCATGGTCGTCGCCGCGGTCTCGCGCGGGGTGAGGCCGAGCTCGCCCGCCACCACCCAGGCCGGGTCGCCGTACTTCCAGCTGAGCAGCCCGACCACGCGTACTGAATCGGGGTTCGGCACAGCTGCCAGCCCGGCGTCGGCCGCCGCGGCCCTGATGGCCTCACACATCAGTGCCGTCGCGTCGAGGGCATCGTCGAGCCCGGCGGCATGGTGGACGAACTGGCCCGCGCCGATGAGGACGGGTGTTCGGGGATCGAGCGACATGGGGCCAGGGTAGGAAATGAGAGGGCTCGGCGGCGAACCGGTCCCTGCCCGCCACCTACACTCGCAGCGATGTCACGGATCGCCATTGGCTCGGATCATGCCGGGTACGACCTCAAGGAACACTTCGTCGGCGTGCTGCGACAGCAGGGTCACGATGTGTTCGACCTCGGCGCGCACAGCACGGAGAGCTGCGACTACCCGCCGATCTGCGCGGCCGTCGGGCGCACCGTGCGCGACGGAGATGCCGACCTCGGCATCGTCATCGGCGGCAGTGGCCAGGGTGAGCAACTCGCTGCCAACAAGGTGCATGGCGTGCGCGCCGCACTCTGCAACGATCTCTACACGGCTCGCATGGCCCGCGCGCACAACGATGCCAACGTGCTCAGCATCGGCGGCCGAGTCGTGGGCACCGGCCTTGCCGAGGAGATCCTCGCCACCTTTCTCACGACCGCCTTCGAGGGCGGCCGCCACGCTCGCCGCGTGGAGCAGGTGATGCAGATCGAACGCGACGAAGCAAGCCACCAACAGACCCCTTCCCACCCGGAGCACTGACGCCATGCCGTTCCCCAGCGACACCACCCCCGACACGCGGGTCTTCGATCTCATCGATCAGGAAGTGCAACGCCAGGTCACTGGCCTGCAACTGATCGCCAGCGAGAACTTCACCTCCCCGGCCGTGATGCGCGCTGTCGGCAGCGCCCTCACCAACAAGTACGCCGAGGGTTACCCCGGCAAGCGCTACTACGGCGGCAACCTGGTGGTCGACCAGATCGAGTCGCTCGCCATCGACCGCGTCAAGCAACTGTTCGGCGCCGACCACGCCAACGTGCAGCCGCACAGCGGTGCCAACGCCAACATGTGCGCATACCAGGCCATCCTGCAGCCGGGCGACACCGTGCTGGGTCTCAGCCTCGACCACGGCGGCCACCTCAGCCACGGCTCCCCGGTCAACGTCAGTGGCAAGCTGTACCACTTCGTCCCGTACCATGTCACCGCTGGCGACGAGCGCATCGACATGGAGGAGGTGCGCGCACTCGCGCTGCGCCACCGGCCGAAGCTGATCGTCGCCGGCACCACCAGCTACCCGCGCCGCATCGATCCGGCAGCGTTCAAGGCCATCGCCGATGAAGTGGGCGCGCTGTTCCTGTTTGACGCCGCGCACATCGCCGGTCTCATCGCCGGTGGGGCCCACGCCAACCCGGTGCCCTACGCCGACATCGTCACCTTCACCACCCACAAGACGCTGCGCGGCCCGCGCGGGGGTTGCATCCTCAGCACGGCCGAGCTTGCCGGCGCGATCGACAAGGCCGTGTTCCCCGGTTGGCAGGGCGGCCCGCTCGAGCACGTCATCGCCGGCAAGGCGGTGGCCTTCTTCGAAGCGCTGCAACCCAGCTTCTCCGAGTACGCACACCAGATCGTCAGCAACGCGAGCGCGCTCGCCGAGGCGTTGGTCGTGCAGGGCTTCCGGTTGGTCAGCGGCGGCACCGACAACCACATGCTCGTGGTCGACCTGCAGCCCTTCGACGCGGAACTCACCGGCAAGGAAGCACAGGCCGTGCTCGACCTCGGCGGTGTCACGCTGAACAAGAACTCCATCCCCAACGATCCGCGTAGCCCGTTCGTCACCAGTGGCGTGCGAATCGGCACCCCTTCCGTCACGACGCAGGGAATGAAGGAACCGCAGATGGTGCAGATCGCTGAACTGATCGCGCGCATCCTGCGCCACCGCACCGATGCAAGCGCAGTCGCCGCGGCGAAGGTCGACGCGGCTGCGCTGTGCGCGCAGTTCCCCGTGTACCCCTGATCGCTAGGGTGGTCATCCGTGAGCAACGTCGCTGACCAATCCGTAGCCGGGCGCGCGCTGCGCCGAGGCGTGTTGTTCGGGGTGGGGGCAGGTGTGCTCGCCGGCGTCGTGTGGTACCTGGTGGTCATCGGCACTGCCGCCACGCAGAGCTACCTCATGCCCGCGTTCGGTGTTGCCGTCGCCTTTGGCGTGTTCGCCGGAATGCATCGGCCCGGTCGCTCGGCGGCAATCGTCTCGGTCGCGATCACCGCCGTGGCGCTGCTGGTTGCGATGTACTACGTGGAGCGCCACCTGGTGGTGAAGTGGTTCACCGACAACCACGACGCCATCGACATCCCGCTGGTGCCGTACCTCGACTGGCTGGCTGCGGTGCTGCGGCGCGCGCTCACGAAATCGCCCTCGGCGCCGGTCTACTCGGTGTTGGCGCTGGTTGCCGCCGGCTGGTTCGGTCATCAAGGATTCGAGTCACGCGATCCCAATGCCCGGCGCGGCTGATGCCCGGCACCGGTGAGTACCTCATCGTGGGGGCAATTGCCGCCATCGTCACCTTCGTCACCACGCCGATCGTGGGCCGCGTGGCGCGCCGATTCGGCTGGATGGTGCAGCCGGATTCACGAAGGGTGCACACCGTTGCCACCCCGGATGTAGGTGGCATCGCGATGTTCATCGGCTTCATCGCCGCCTTCGGCGCGGCCCGGTTGATGGACACGTTCGATCCACTGTTCGCGCATTTCTCCGAGCCTCGCGGTGTGCTCTTCGCGGCCACCGTGGTCTTCCTCGTCGGGTTCATCGACGACATCCGCGAGGTCTCGGCGCCGGCGAAGGTGATGGGCACCATCGTCGCCGGAGTCGTTCTCGTCTACTACGGCGTGACGATGTTCTACTTCCGTCTCCCTTTCCTCGGCGTTTACGCCCCCGGCGACGAGTGGGTGCCGCTCATCACCGTCATCTGGTTGCTGGGCATGACCAATGCGATCAACCTGATCGACGGCCTCGACGGTCTTGCTGCGGGCATCGTGGCCATCGGCGCCGGCGCCTTCTTCCTCTACAGCCAATGGCTGGCCGACCTCCCCGGCATGATCACGCAGCCCAACATCGGGCCGCTGGTGGCGATTCTCGCGGTTGGCATCTGCGTGGGGTTTCTCCCGCACAACTTCAACCCGGCTCGGATCTTCATGGGCGACGGCGGCGCGCTGCTGCTGGGCCTGCTGATGGCAGTCAGCACCAGCGTGGTCGGCGGCCGCGTCGACCCGACGACCCCGGGTGTCGTCGGGCAGACCTACTTCTTCCTCGCACCGCTGATCATTCCATTGTTCATCCTGGGCGTACCCATCCTCGACACCTTCTTCGCGATCATCCGTCGTGCGGCCCGCCGGCAAGGTGTGACGTCGGCCGACAAGGGCCACCTGCATCACCGGCTGATGGAGATGGGTCACGGCCAACGCCGCAGTGTGCTCATCCTCTGGACGTGGACCGCGCTGCTGTCGGCATTCGTGCTCTACCCCGTGTTCACCGGCAGCGGCGTCAGCTACATCCCGATCGGTGGCGCGATGTTGGTGCTGGTGCTGTACACGATCCTGCACCCACAGATTCGCCGTCGCCGCGCCTGATGGCCGGGTTTGCGCAAGGTGCCCGGAAACCGACTACATTGTGTGCGCGTTCACAAGCTCGGCCACAGCGCGTGGCAGGCACGCAGACCGAGGAAACCCCACCGCCCTTGAAGTTCCTGCCCGATCAGCAGAAGCTCGCTGATGCCCAGTCCGGTCGAACACTGGGCCGCGGCATGGATTTCGCGCTGGTCATGCTGGTGTTCCTGGGTGTCGGCTACGGCCTCGACCGCTGGCTGGGCACACGTCCGTTGTTCATGATCGGGCTCGTCGTGTTCAGCGTCGTCGGCCAGTTCATCAAGATGTACTTCGAGTACACAGCCACCATGAAGGTGCACGAAGCCGAGCGCGCCGCTGCGATCCAGATCCAACCCCGCTACAAGACGGGGACGCAGGCATGAGCGACGCCCTGGTAGCGACCACCGCCCTCTCCGGCCCGGCGCCAGAGGTCGGCGTCACCAAGGACATGGTGCGCCGCGGCCTCATCGTTGCACCGCTGCTGATCGTGGTGTGCGGCTTCATCTGGGGTATGAACGGCGCCTACAGCAGCGCCTACGCGATCGCGATCGTGCTCCTCAACTTCTCACTGGCTGCCGCCCTGGTCGCCACCAGCGCACGCATCAGCCTCGGGCTGATGATGGGCGCCGTGCTGTTCGGCTATCTCATCCGCCTCGGCCTCATCTTCCTCGCGGTCTTTCTGGTGAAGGACGCCAGTTGGATTTCACTTCCGGCACTCGGAGCGACCATCATCGTGACGCACCTTGGTCTCCTCATCTGGGAGATGAAGTTCGTCGCGCTCTCCCTCGCTCACCCCGGCCTCAAGCCCACCCAGCCGTAACCCCTGCCCCACCGAACCACAGGAACATGTCGTGATCGCCGAATCCTTCTCCTTCCCCGAGATCAACTCGATCTTGCGCTGGAAAGATCTGTTCAGCACGTTCAACAAGATCGCTCTCATCGCGGTGGCGGCCGCGCTGATCGGCTCGCTGATCTTCGTCCTCGCCGGCCGTAAGAACGCGCTGGAAGCGCCCAAGGGCGTACGCAACCTCGCCGAAACGTCGGTGGAGTTCATCGAGAACGGCATCGTCATGCAGACGATGGGCAAGGACGGCCTCGGCTGGACGCCCTTCCTGCTCAGCCTGTTCCTGTTCATCTACCTCTGCAACTTGCCGGGCATCATCCCGATCCTGCAGATGCCGGCCACCGCGCGCATGGCCATCCCGATGTTCCTGGCCCTGCTCGTGTGGTTCATCTACAACGGTGTGGGCATCAAGCACCAGGGCCTTGGCGGCTACCTGAAGAGCACGCTGTTCCCGCCTGGCGTGCCGGTGGCCCTGTACATCCTGGTCACGCCGATCGAGTTCATCTCCAACATCTTGGTTCGGCCGTTCTCGCTGATGGTCCGACTCTTCGCCAACATGCTCGCCGGGCACATCCTGCTGGTCACCTTCGCGCTGCTCACCAGTTCGCTGGTCACCGCCGAGACGCAGCAGTTCCTGCTGAAGCCGATGGCGATCCTGCCTTTCTTCATGCTCGTCTTCCTCACCGCCTTCGAGGTGCTGGTCGCGTTCTTGCAGGCGTACATCTTCACCATCCTCACCGCCGTGTACATCGGCGGCGCGACACACCCCGAGCACTGAGCCGTCAGCTCTTCGACCCGTCTCCACTACCCAGAACACTCACTAGGAGAAATGCAGAAAATGGAAGCATTCGCATACTTCGTGGCCACCCCCGCCGACGATAAAGCCACTGCCGCTGCCAGCTCGGCCGGTTTCGCCTATGGCCTTGCCGCCATCGGCCCCGGCATCGGCATCGGCTACCTCGTCGGTAAGTCGGTAGAGGCCATGGCCCGCCAACCCGAAGCTGCCGGCATGGTGCGCACCACCATGTTCCTCGGCATCGCGTTCACCGAGGCGCTCGCGCTCATCGGTTTCGTGGTCTTCATCCTCATCGGTCTCTGACCAGTCCGACCATTGTCCGTCCTCATCAAAGGAGCTGACGTGCATTCCGCCGTCGAACACGTCCCAGCCATCTATTGGCACGGATCCACGGTTCACTTCGTTTCCGCCGGCACCGGCGAAGCAGAAGCAACGGTGAACAAGGATCCCGGTCCCATCATCCCGGAAATGAAGGAACTCGCGTGGGGCGCGGGTTCCTTCGTCGTGTTCGCGCTGCTGATGCGGTTCGTGCTCTTCCCCAAGGTGAAGAAGGGAATGAATGCCCGCTACGACGGCATTCGTTCGGCGCATGAATCCGCCGACGCCGAGCGGTCCTCCGCCCGCGCCGAAGTGGCCGACTACGAGTCGCAGCTGAATGGCATCAAGGCCGAGGCGGCCCGAGTTGTGGACGCGGCGCGGGTCACGATGGAGGCGGAGCGGCAGGCCAAGCTGACCGAAGTGAACGCCGGCATCGCCCAGCGCCGCGCCGCAGCGGTCGCCCAAGCCGATTCCGTTCGCACTGCAGCCCGCGACCAGATTCACGCCGCGGTCAGCGACGTGGCGGGCCGCGCCGGCGAGTTGGCGACGGGCCGTCGCCCGGCAGCCGATGTCGTCGACCGGGCTGTCAGCGAGGTGATGGCACGATGAGCGTCCTGGGCATCATCGCCACCGCCGGCCGCGTGATGGGCGAAGACGAGAAGCTCTACACCGACGCCGATGGCCACGTCACCACGCACAGCTGGCTCCTCCCCGAGATGGCCGAGATCATCTACGGCGGCATCGCCTCCCTGATCGTCTTCTGGGCACTGTTCAAGTTCGGCGGTCCCCCGATCAAGAAGGCGTTCGCGGCCCGTACCGAGAAGATCCAGAAGGAGCTCGATAATGCGTCCGCCGACAAGTCGGCAGCGGCTACCGAGGCCTCGCAGATCCGTGAAGCCAAGGGCGACATCGAAGCCGAGCGGGCACGCCTGCTCAGCGAAGCCGAGTCACATGCCGCAGCGGTGCTGGAAGACGGCCGTGCTCGCCTGGCCGCCGAGGTCGCCGAGGTGGAGGCCAAGGGTGTCACCGAGATCGCCGGCGCCCAGCGGCGCGTGGGCGACGAGCTGCGCGCCGAGATCGCTCGTCTGTCGTCGGCTGCCGTGGACCATGTGGTCACTGGCTCGCTCGACGACGCCACACAGCAGGAACTGATCGAGAACTTCATCCAGAGAGTCGGTGCTTCGCAATGAGCGGCAACCGCATCGAAGGCTACGCACGCGGTCTGTTCGAGATCGCTCGCGCCGAGGGCACGCTCGACGAGGTGGAGGACGAACTGTTCCGCTTTGCTCGCAGCTTGGAGGGCAGCGACGCGTTGCGTTCCGCACTCACCGACGAGCAGATCCCACCGGTCAGGCGCCAGGCCATCATCGAGGACCTCCTCGGTGGCAAGGCCACCAGCACCACCACGCAACTGATCTCGCTGGTGGTCGGATCGGGTCGCAGCCGCGACCTCCCGGCCATAATCGACAGCCTGGTGGCTCGTGCCAGCAGCGCCAAGCACCAGGAAGTCGCCGAAGTGCGCACGGCGGTGCCCCTCACCGCCGACCAGCACACGCGCCTCGCGGCTGCCCTGGTCAACGCCACCGGCACGCAGGTGAACCTGAAAGTCGTGGTCGATCCGTCCGTGTTGGGCGGTCTGGTGGCCACCGTCGGCGACACCGTCATCGACGGCAGCGTCCGTACCCGTATCGACCAGCTGAAGTCCCGCCTGTAACCGTCACACGAACGACACGACATGAACGACACGACATGAACGACACGACACGAACGACACGACATGAACGACACCGCCAAATCGGAGCAACAACACCATGGCTGAACTGACCATTAGCGCCAGCGACATCGCCGCCGCGCTGAAGAAGAACCTCGACGGTTTCGAGCCCTCGCTCGAGGCCCGCACCGTTGGCCGCGTCACCCAGGTCGGCGACGGCATCGCCCGCATCAGCGGCCTGCCCGACTGCGCCGTCAACGAGCTGCTCGAGTTCGAGGACGGCACCGTCGGCCTAGCGCTGAACCTCGACGAAGAATCCATCGGCGCTGTCGTGCTCGGTGAGGGCTTCGAGATCGAAGAAGGCCAGACCGTCAAGGCCACCGGTCGCATCCTCTCGGTACCGGTCGGCGACGCAATGCTCGGTCGCGTCGTCAACGCACTCGGCCAGCCGATCGACGGCAAGGGCGACATCGTCGGTGGCATCCAGCGCCGAGTCGAGATCCAGGCCCCCGGCATCATGGGTCGCAAGCCCGTGCACGAGCCGCTGCAGACCGGCATCAAGGCGATCGACGCGATGACCCCCATCGGTCGTGGCCAGCGCCAGCTGATCATCGGCGACCGCAAGACCGGCAAGACCACGGTCGCCGTCGACGCCATCATCAACCAGCGTGGCCTGGGCGTGAAGTGCATCTACGTCGCAATCGGCCAGAAGGGCTCCACTGTTGCGCAGACGGTCGAGACCCTGCGCCAGTACGGCGCCATGGAATACACAGTCGTCGTGGCCGCTCCGGCCAGCGACCCCGCCCCCTTCAAGTACCTCGCGCCGTACGGTGGCTGCGCTATGGGCCAGCACTGGATGGAGAACGGCGAGCACGCCCTCATCGTCTACGACGACCTCTCCAAGCAGGCCGAGGCTTACCGCCAGGTGTCGCTGCTGCTGCGCCGCCCGCCGGGCCGCGAGGCCTATCCCGGCGACGTGTTCTACCTGCACAGCCGCTTGCTCGAGCGTGCCGCCAAGCTCTCCGACGAGCGTGGCGCCGGTTCGCTCACCGCGTTGCCGATCATCGAGACCAAGGCCGGAGACGTGTCGGCGTACATCCCCACCAATGTGATCTCGATCACCGATGGCCAGGTGTACCTGCAGGACAACCTGTTCAAGTCGGGTGTGCGCCCCGCCGTCGACGTGGGCATCTCGGTGTCCCGTGTGGGTGGTGCAGCGCAGATCAAGGCGATGAAGAGCGTGTCGGGCACCCTCAAGCTGGATCTCGCCCAGTTCCGCGAGCTGGAGGCATTCGCCACCTTCGGCTCCGAGCTCGACGCCATCTCCAAAGCCCAGCTCGAGCGCGGCTACCGGCTGGTCGAGCTGCTCAAGCAGCCGCTCAACAGCCCGATGCCCGTGGAGGAGCAGGTGGTCATCGTCTTCGCCGGCACCAAGGGCTACCTCGACAGCCTGCCCGTGACCGACGTCCGCCGCTTCGAGACCGAATTGCTCGCCCATGTGCGCAGCACGCAGGGCGGCCTCCTGGCCGGCATGCGCAGCAACCCGAAGGCCGACGTGCCCGGCGAGATCGGCGACATCATCGCCTCCTTCAAGGAGGCGTTCGTGGCTGCCACCGCCGCGTCGGCAAAAGCCGCCGCCGATGTCACCGCCACCGATGCGGCCGAGCTCGGCGTAGCCCACAGCCGCAAGACCCTGGCAACGGAGTAATCATGGCCGGGGGTCAGGAGCGCATTCTTCGAGGACGCATTCGTAGTGTCCAGGCAACGAAGAAGATCACGCGCGCCATGGAGCTCATCGCGGCATCGCGCATCGTGAAGGCGCAGCAGCGCGTTGCCGCTGCCGTGCCCTACAGCGAGCTGATCACCCAGGTTGTGAAGGATCTGGCCGCCGCCGGCGGCTCGTCGCAGTCGCCGTTGCTGGCCGCGCGTGCTGAGATTCGCACTACCGCCTACGTGGTCATCACCGCCGATCGTGGCCTGTGTGGTGGCTACAACTCGGGTGTGGAACGCGCGGCCGAGGGTGAAGTGAAGGCCGACGTTGTAGACGGCAAGAACTACGCGCTTGTCACGATCGGGCGCAAGGCCGAGGGCTACTTCCGCTTTCGCGGCTACAACATCGCAACCTCCTACAGTGGTTTCAGCGACAGTCCCACCTACGCCCGGGCACGGGCGGTCGGCGAAGACGTCGTGGCCCGCTACCTGGCCGGCGAGTTCGATCGTGTCGAGCTCGTCTACACCCGCTTCATCTCCACCGGCTCGCAGGAAGTCGTGCTGCGCCCGCTGGTGCCGTTGGATCGCGAATCGGTCACGGGTGGCGCCGGTAAGGCGCACGACACCAGCGGTGCGTCCGCCGACTACGAGTTCGAGCCCGACCCCGGCACGATCCTCGACACCTTGCTGCCGCGCTACGTGGAAGCCCGCATCTACGCCGCGCTGCTCAACGCCGCGGCCAGCGAGCACGCCTTCCGCCAGCGGGCGATGAAGAGCGCCACCGACAACGCCGAGGAACTGATCAAGAACCTCAGCCGCATCATGAACCGTGCCCGCCAGGACAGCATCACCACTGAGATCATGGAGATCGTCAGTGGTGCCGAAGCCCTGTCGGGCGGTAAGTCACAGCGGGAAGTGCAGCTCGTCGAGCTGGGTCCTTTGTACGACAGTCCCTTGAACGACAGCCCGCTCACCGACGCACTATCCGCCTCCTCCACCCAGCACTCTGGCGACTGAAGCAAGAAAGAGCTACTGCCATGACGATTACAGATACAGACCGCAAGGACGGCCGCGTCGTCGGCATCGCCGGCCCCGTGATCGACGTGGAGTTCCAGCCCGGCTCACTGCCCGAGCTGAACAACGCGCTCGAGTTCACCGTCAACGTCGACGGTAAGGCCGTCATCGTGCTCGCCGAAGTGGCCCAGCAGCTCGGCCACAGCCGCGTTCGCGCGGTGTGCATGAAGCCCACCGACGGTCTCACCCGTGGCACCGCGGTGCGCGACACCGGCCGTGGCCTCAGCGTGCCCGTCGGCGACCGCACCCTGGGCCATGTGTGGAACGTGTGGGGCGATGTGCTCGACGCCGACAACGCCGACTTCGCCGACATCGAGCGGTGGGAGATCCACCGCCCGGCCCCCGACTTCGCCGCC
>JANONE010000361.1:0-4851 GCA_031420675.1 Ilumatobacteraceae bacterium
GCGTCGACCCGAAAGACCGGCACGACCGATGACTGCCGCCGATCAACGCTCCATCCTGGTGAAGAACAGGCGTGGCCCGAAGGTCGAGCGGGTGGCCGTGGAGCCGCCGGCGTGGGCGCGCGAAGAGTGGATCGACGAGGGGTCACTGCGCGAAGAGGCCAGCAAAGCCGCCCAGCGGGCTGCGACTGATGAAGCGCCTCGTGGACGTGTGCCGCGCACCGAACTGGCGCCGGAAGTTGCCGAGGAGTTGGCGCGTGTTGCCGCGGCCGGTCGCCAGGCTCGCTATCAGGAGCGGTTGGCCTCGGCGGCCGAGGCGTTGGATCGCGGGCGCTTTGCAGATGCGCGCCGAATGGTGCAACCGGTGATTCGAGACCTGCCCGACATGGCTTTCGGCCACGAGATCTCGGGTCTGTCTCTGTACCGCATGGGTCAGTGGCGCAAGGCTGCGGCCGAGCTGGAGACTGCCCGCTTGCTCGACGGTTCAGTGAATCATCACGCAGTACTCGCCGATTGCTATCGAGCGATGCGCCGCTACCACGAGGTGGAGCAGCTCTGGCGCGAACTGCGCGAGGCATCACCGGCGCCGGCGTTGCTGGCCGAAGGTCGCATTGTGGCGGCCGGCGCCCTTGCCGATCAGGGCGACCTGCTGGGTGCCCTGACCACCATGGCCAAGGCGTTGGAAGTGCCCAAGAAGCCACGCGATTTCCACCTCCGGCAGTGGTACGTGCTGGCCGATCTCCTCGACCGGTCCGGTGATGTGATCAAGGCCCGGCGCTACTTCGGGTTGGTCTTCGAGACCGATCGCGAGTTCGCAGACGTGAAGGAACGGCTTCGCACGCTCGGCCGCTAGCAGCGCGGCATGCTGCCCGTTGATCTCTGTCAGACCCGCCGCCTAGATTGGCAGCACGGCTTCCCCCCGTACATCGTCAGTTGCACCTGCCGTTCACGCCCGCGTTCGATCGGCACGAAGGGAAGTCTCATGAACGTCGTCGTCTTGCAGGGCTCTTTGAGTAGCGACCCTGTTGCCCGCACGCTCGCATCCGGTTCGGTGTTGGTCACCCTCGAACTCACCACCGTCGTCGATGGGGCGGGTGTTTCTGTGCCAGTGGCATGGTTCGACCCTCCGATCGAGGTGGTCTTCGCCGCCGGCGAGGCGCTGGTGGTCGTCGGTACCGTGCGCCGGCGCTTCTTCCGCAACGGCGGGCTCACCCAGAGCCGCACCGAGGTGGTCGCCGCCGAGGTGGTCCCCGCAGGCCGCCGTCGACAGGTGCGCACAGCCCTCGCGAGGGCGGCAGCGTCGGTCCGGCCCGACGCCGCCTGATGCGGGCTCAGCCCAGTGTGTTCAGGTTGCCGAGCTCGGCGAACGCTTGCTCGAGGCGGGCCACGAAGCTCACCTCTGCGGCCCGCAACCACACGCGGGGGTCGTAGTACTTCTTGTTGGGCGCATCGGCGCCCTTCGGGTTCCCCAACTGTGCCTGCAGGTAGTCGTGGTTCTCCAGGTCGTACTGACGAATACCGTCCCACAATGCCCACTGCAGGTCGGTGTCGAGGTTCATCTTCACCACCCCGTACGAGATCGCCTCCGCGATCTCAGCGGCGGTGCTGCCCGACCCGCCGTGGAAGACGAAGTTCACCGGGTTGTCAGCGGTGGCGTGCTTCGCCTGGATGTACTCCTGCGAAGCGTGCAGGATCGATGGCTTGAGCACGACGTTGCCGGGCTTGTAGACGCCGTGGACGTTGCCGAAAGCAGCCGCGATGGTGAACCGGTTGCTCACTGCCGAGAGGCGCTCGTAGGCGTAGCTCACTTCCTCGGGCTTGCTGTACAGGTCGCTCTGGTCGGCATCGCTGTTGTCGACGCCGTCTTCCTCGCCTCCGGTGATACCGAGCTCGATCTCGAGCGTCATGCCCATCCCCGACATCCGCTCGAGGTACTTCACGCAGATGTCGAGGTTCTCGGCGATCGGTTCCTCGGAGAGATCGAGCATGTGCGAGCTGTACAGCGGGCTTCCGGTGCGGTGGAAGTGCGCCTCGCCGGCATCGAGCAAGCCGTCGATCCAGCCGAGCTTGTCCTTTGCGCAGTGGTCGGTGTGCAAAATGACGCGAGCGTTGTAGGCAGCAGCGAGGGTGTGCACATGATGGGCGGCGGCGACGGAGCCGGCGATGGCGGCGGCATCACCCTTCACAGCTATGCCCTTACCTGCCACGAACGCTCCGCCTCCATGGGAGAACTGGGCGATCACCGGGCTGTTCACCTTGGCGGCAGTCTCCAGGACTGCGTTGATGGTGTTGCTGCCGGTGCAGTTCGCAGCCGGTAACGCGAAGCCCCCTTGCTTGGCTAGGGCGAAGATTGCGGTTACGGCATCGCCGGTGAGGACGCCGGCGGGAAAGTCTGAGGATGCAGTCACGCCAGCAGTGTATTCCTCTCAGTCCAACGGCCGAATCAGTCCAACGGCCGAAGTACGAGGCCGGTGCGAAGCTTGGGGGTGAAGAACGTCGACTTCGGCGGCATCAGCAGACGCTCGTCGGCCGTACGTCGGATTTCGTCGATACCGGTGGGTCGGATCAACACGCCGACATCGGCAAAGCCATCGGCCAGCCGGTCGACGACGTGCTGTACGCCGTGCTGGTAGCTGATCTCGATGTCGTGTTCGCGCAGAGCATGTTCCAGATAGGCCCCGTCGAGTGCTCGTACTCCCTCGAACGCTGTAGCCCTCGGGGTCAGCCAGACCCCGGTGCCATCGGGCCGGACCAGGCACAAGGCGCCGTGCCCCACCACTTCGGCGGCGAACGACGGCATCACCGGCCCCGCCTCGGCCTGGTGGAACGACGGCTCGAGCAGCGCCAGCAGTTCGTCGGACGACACGCCGGTGTACAAACGGTGGATCGCGTCGATGCTCAGTTGCTCTTCCACCAGTTCCGCGACATAGGCGAGCGTGAGCTCTGCGGGGGTGTCGTTGCCCCGAGTAGCGCGCACTTCATCGCGGTAGGTACGGCTGATCGCATAGCGATGATGGCCGTCCGCGATCAGCACCGGTTTGGCGCCCACGGCTGCGGCGATCGCCGCGACTCGTGCGGGCGCAGAGACCCGTTCGACGGTGTGCAGCACACCCTGCTCGTCGTGGCAACTGCCGATGAACTCTCCCGGTTCGCGGAGCAGATCGGTGAGACCGGCGGTCAGCGAGAGTCCCCACACAGGGGAGAGGTTGGTGCTGGTGGTGCGCGTCAGGTCCAACCGGTCGGTCTTTGCCTTCGGTGTCGTTCGCTCGTGGGGGAGCACGCCATCGGCGCCCTCGTCGACCACTTCGAGTGCACCCAATACGCCGACGGTCTCGCGCGTGAAACCGGTTTCGTCGGTGAAGCGCATGCGGTACAGCGTGAACGTCGGATGCGAATCGCGCACCATCGAGCCATCGGCGATCCACTCGATCAGCCTGCGAGCTGCGGCGTTGTAGCGGTCGGGACCGTCGGCCGCGCGTGGCACGTCGATAGCCACGATGTTGCGCTGATGGCGGGCCATCAGCGCATCCACGTCGGCGTCGGTGAGGACGTCGTACGGCGGAGCCGTCACCGCATCGAGCGCGAGCGAAGGGGCGAAGCGGAGGGCGGCGAAAGGTTCGAAGCGGGGCACCCCCACAGGTTGGCACCTCTCGTGCCAATATGGCCAGACCATGACTCAGCAAGACCGACCGCAAGTGCTGCTCTGCGACCTCGATGGTGTGGTGTGGCTCTCTCATCAGCCGATCGCGGGTTCGGTGGATGGCATTGCCCGGGTTCGGGCGGCGGGTCACCGCGTGTTGTTCGTGACCAACAACTCGGCGGCTCGTGTCGAGGCTCAAGAGGCGGCGCTCGCTGCCATCGGCATCCCTGCGCAGGGCGATGTGCTCACGTCCGCGCAGGCAGCGGCGCTGCTACTGCAGCCGGGTGAGCGGGCCTTGGTGTGTGGCGGCGATGGCGTGGTGCAGGCACTCGCGCGGCGGGGGGTAGAGGCCTGCTTCGATGGTGACGCCGACGCAGTGGTGGTGGGGTTCCACCGAACGTTCGACTTCGACGGGCTGGCGCGAGCAGCGCGAGCGGTCCGTCGTGGGGCTCGCCTGATCGGTACCAACGACGATGCCACGTACCCGACGCCCGAGGGACCGATACCCGGCGGTGGATCGATCCTGGCAGCGGTGGAGACGGCGTGCGGTGTTGCCGCCGTGGTGGCCGGCAAGCCGTACGAACCGATGGCGGCGCTCGTGCGCTCCGCGCTGGGCGACGTCGCTGCTCGTGAAGCGGTGATGGTCGGCGACCGACCCAGCACAGACGGACGATTCGCTCGCACGTTGGGCTGCGCGTACGCCCACGTGTGGACTGGCGTGACACCGCCAGGTGAACTCGTCGATCCTGAACCGGACTTGGTTGCTGCCGACCTCGCAGCCGTAGCGGGTGCGCTGGTCACCGGCCGGATCAATCGGCGATAGGCTATGGACATGTCTGGAAATCCTGTTCTCAAGCGGTTGCTCGATGCCGGCGTGCACTTCACCGAGATGTCACAAGAGCAAGCCGAAAAGGTCGTCAAGGAGTTCGTGAAGAACGGTCAGACCCGCCGAAAGGACAGTGGGCAGCTCGTGCAGCGGCTGGTCGATCGTGGGCGCACCGCCACGGAGAACGTGGTCTCCACGGTCCAGGCCGAACTGAGCAAGCAGTTGGGCAGGTTCGCCAGCCGTCTCGACGAGATCGAGTCCCGCATGGAGGAAGTCGCGCAGCGCGTTGGCCTGGCCAGCAGGTCCTCCAAGAAGGCTGGCCCGGTGAAGAAGGCTGCTCCGGTGAAGAAGGCTGCTCCGGTGAAGAAGGCTGCTCCGGTGAAGAAGG
>JANONE010000362.1:0-4749 GCA_031420675.1 Ilumatobacteraceae bacterium
TCGTCTTGTCGTCACCCGCGTCGACCGCGTGACGGACGGCGGTGATCATCGACTTCGGCCGGGCGTGATCGCCCGCAAGAAAGGCTAGGTAGGGCAGCACGACGTCGATCTCGTCGGCGCCGTCGTGTTGTGCCGTGCGTGCGAGTTCGACGACGTCGTCGATGCTGTCGGTGCCCGCCGGGAAGTTGACGACCGTGGCGATGCGCACACCGGTGCCGACCAGTTGCCGGAAAGCAAGCGCAACGTGGCGCGGCCAGACGCAGACCGCAGCGACGTTGCCGTGCGGACCCACCGCCCGCGTACAGAGCGAGATGACCTCTTCGTCGGTGGCATGGTCGCCGAGTTCGGTGAGGTCGAGCAACGCAATGGCGCGCCGGGCAATAGAGCGGGAATCGTTCGTCACGAAACCACGCTACTGGCCGCTCTCCCGAGCCTGGTGGCGGCCGGCGGCCGAGGCGAGGCAGACTCGCGGCCATGACCGAGCTGCTGTACCTTCGTGATGCGTACCTCACCCAGTTCTCCGCACGCGTGACGGGTACACGCGAAGATTCGATCGCCCTCGACCAGACGGCCTTCTATCCCACGGGGGGCGGGCAACCGCACGACACTGGTGTGCTCGCCGGCCTGCGAGTGACGGAAGTGCG
The DNA here is from genome assembly GCA_031420675.1 of Ilumatobacteraceae bacterium. Classification (GTDB taxonomy): domain Bacteria; phylum Actinomycetota; class Acidimicrobiia; order Acidimicrobiales; family Ilumatobacteraceae; genus UBA668. The sequence goes on from JANONE010000362.1 coordinate 645, forward strand.
CAAGGAGGGGACCGACGTGTGGCACACGGTTGCGGGCGGCCCACTCCCAGCCGTCGGCGCGGAGGTGGAGGGTGAGATCGATTGGGGCCGCCGTCATCAGCTGATGCGCACCCACACCGCTTTGCACGTGCTGTGCGGTGTGATCTGGAACGAGTGGCGGGTGCCGGTGACCGGGGGAAACATGGAGCCGCTGTCGGCCCGTATGGACTTCGAGTTCGATCCCATCCCAGACGGGTTCGGCCCTCGCATCGAAGCACTGGTGAACGCGGCACTGGCCCACGACTACCCGATTCAGGTGCAGTTCCTCCCGCGCGACACGGCGGCGCAGGACGAGGACCTGATCCGCACCAAGGTCAACATGATCCCCGAGGCCGTCTCCGAGATTCGAGTGGTGGACATCGTCGGCCTGGACAAGCAGGCCGACGGTGGCACCCACGTCCGCACGACCGACGAGGTCGGCCGCATCCGGGTGACCAAGCTGGAGAACAAGGGCAAGGGCAACAAGCGCGTTCGCCTGGAGGTCATCGACACACGGTCGGGCGAGGCCTAGACGACGTCGACCCGCCGAACGCTGCTCCGTCGGCGAACGCTGGGGATGAGCGCCGAGATGACCACTACCGTCATGGCGACTGCGAACCAAATGGCGAGACCTCGCTCCAAGGCGAGTGAGCCGTTGCGATCGGTGGGTTCGAACACTGCGACGAGTGATGCCACGAAGCCGATGATGCCGACGAACAAGATGGCGCCCTGGCTCCGGCTGACGGCGGCGAGGACGAGGAAGAGGCCGAATCCGAGCTCGATGACACCGAGGAGCGCCGTGGCGGTGTACCCGGCGACTGTCACGACCGGCTCGTCGAAGGCGCCGTCGAAGCCTGCCCTTGCGGCGGTGATGCCACCGAGGACCAGCAGCGCGACACCGATGATGCCCGCGATGATGGCAGAGGGATCGACTGTCATCGATCGTACGGTCTGCACGGTCGCGGCCTGAACGACCGGGGGTGCAATCGTCGTCAGTGGCTCAGCTGCCACCGTGACCGGCGTCAGCTCGTCACGGTGATCGACGATCAAGGACTTGTCGGAGTTCACATGCATTGGGGATTCCTTTTCTGAGCTCGGCAGGGGACACGATGCCTCGCAGACGGGGTACCCTACTCGTCGCGATCTCAGACCTCGCGGGCTGCGCAGTGGGTCGCGCGTGCGTTCACGAACGTGTCATAGTCGCGTGATGGTGCGGAATTGCCTGGTCGACACGGTGGGTGGATGAGCATGGCCGAACTGCGCACTTCTGTAGACCTCTGGGACGAACTGCTCGACACCGACGGCAGCCCTCGCTCGGCGGCTGCCGAGTTGGTGCAGCAGCTGCGGAGCCTCGGCCTCGCCGAGCTGCAACAACGTCAAGACCTGGCCGACCTGGACATCGTGGGTATGGGCATCACGTTCACCGTGTACTCCGACGGGCGCGGCATCGACCGTGCATGGCCGTTCGATGTGATTCCACGGGTGATCGCCGCCGACGAGTGGCGCGGCATCGAGCGCGGCCTCGTGCAGCGCCTGCGCGCGATCAACATGTTCATCGACGACGTGTACCACGAGCAGCGCGTCATCCATGACGGCGTGTTCCCTGCTGAGCTGCTGGAGCACTCGGCGAACTTCCGGCAGGAGTGCGTAGGGGTCAACCCGAAGTTCGGCGTGTGGGCGCACATCAGCGGCAGCGACCTGGTGCGAGACGGCGACGGCAGGATGTACGTGTTGGAGGACAACCTGCGCGTGCCCAGCGGCGTCAGCTATGCGCTGGAGAACCGCGCGATCTCCAAGCGGGCCTTCGCCGACCTGTTCGCCAAGCAGAGCATCCTGCCGGTGGATGCGTACACCGACGAGCTGAACCGCATGCTCTCCTCGCTCGCGCCCGACGGTGTGATGGAGCCCACGATCGCGGTGCTGACACCGGGCGTCTACAACAGCGCCTATTTCGAGCATTCGTTCCTGGCGCAGCGCATCGGTGCTGCGCTGGTGGAGGGCATCGACCTCCTGGTGGGCGACGACGAATGTGTCTACATGCGCACGATCGATGGCCTCGAGCGCGTGCACGTGATCTACCGCCGCGTCGACGATCTTTTCATCGACCCGGAGGTCTTCCGCGCCGACAGCAAGCTCGGCGTGCCCGGACTGATGCGCGCATGGCGAGCCGGCAACGTCGCGATTGCGAACGCGCCCGGTGCCGGTGTGGCCGACGACAAGGTCGTGTACGCGTGGGTGCCCGACCTCATCCGCTATTACCTGCACGAAGAGCCGCTGCTGCCCAACGTGCCGACGTACCGCTGCGTGTTCGACGACGAACGCCAGTACGTGATCGACCACATCGCGGATCTGGTCGTGAAGCCCGCCAACGAGAGCGGCGGCTATGGCCTGCTGATCGGCAACAGGGCCACGCGCGCCGAGCTTGATGAAACGATCGCACGCATCGAGGCCGACCCCCGCAACTGGGTCGCGCAGCCGATTCTCGCGCTCAGCACTGTGCCGACGCTGTGCGACGGCGTGCTCGAGCCGCGCCACGTCGACCTCCGCCCGTTCATTCTCAGCGGCGCCACGAGCTACGTCTCCGCGGGTGGGCTGACGCGGGTCGCGTTGCGCAAGGGCTCGCTGGTCGTCAACTCGTCGCAGGGTGGCGGCAGCAAGGACACCTGGATCGTGGAGGCCTGATGCTGCTGTCGCGGGTAGCGGACAGCCTGTACTGGGGTGCCCGCTACCTGGAGCGAGCGGAGGACACTGCTCGCGTCGTGCGCAGCTTCACCGAACTGATCTTGGATCTTCCGCGCGGCGTGGCTTCGTCGTGGGAGCCGCTGCTCGCCGTCGCAGGCAGTCGTGCCGAGTACGACGCGGGTCATGCCCTCGCGCAGGAGAGCGACATCGTGCGCTTCCTTGTCGCCGATCCGGCCAACGGTGGCAGCGTCGTGTCCAGCGTGGCGTCGGCTCGCGAGAACCTGCGCACCACACGCGAGGTGCTGCCGCGTGAAGCCTGGCAGTCGGTGAACGATTTATACCTGTTCACCAGCAGCGACACGGAAGCGGGCGTCGATCGCCGCAGCCGGGCGCGGTTCCTGGGCCGCGTGATCGCCGACTGCCAACAATTGGATGGCGTGATGTCAGGCATGATGCGTCGTGATCAGGCATACGAGCTGTGGCGGCTCGGTCAGATGGTGGAGCGCGCCGACATGACCACGCGCGTGCTCGGTGTGCGCGCCGCCTCGTTGCTCTCCACGCCGGGCGGCGCCAACCACTACGACGAGGTGCAATGGATGGGCGTGCTGAGGAGCGTCACCGCGATGCAGATGTACCAGCGCTCACGGCGGGGCCCGATCGACGGGGCATCGGTGGTTGCGTTCCTCCTGTTCGACGAGACCTTCCCGCGGTCGGTCGCTGGGTGCGTGCAGCGGATGCGGGCTGCTCTGGCACGATTGCCGCGGCCGCACGACACGATGCCCGCGGTCGACGTGCTGAGCGCGTTGCTCAGCACGCTGCCGGCGCTGGCCACTGATGGCGAGGCTCTCGACGCAGCTATGGACCAGGTGCAGGTTGCTCTCGAGGATCTCAACAACAGGGTCCACGACGCGTTCATGAGCGGTGCGGGATGACACCTCCGATGGAGTCCTACCAGTACCCCTCGCCACCGGTCGGCTACGACGAGGCCCTCGACGCCTCCGGCACGGCGCGCCCCACCTGGTCGATCGCCACGCACGCGGTCGGGTCGATGGAACCGGCAGCGCTGCACGATCGCCAGCGCGACGCCGATCGCCTGCTCGACGCCGAAGGCGCCGGCCATCTGGTGCACGAACTCGCGCTGGAGCGCGGCACCGACCGCCACGGCGTGCCTGCGTCAGCAAGGGTGGAGAGCCGACCATGGCGGCTCGACCCGTTGCCCTTCGTGATCGACGCTGCCGAATTCGCTGTGCTGTCGAACGCTGCAATCCAACGCATGCGCTTGCTGGAGGCATTGCTCGTCGACTGCGCCGGCGAACGCCAACTGGTACGCGACGGTGTGCTGCCGGCTGCGCTGCTCTACGCGCTGCCCTCCTTCCGGGCGCACACCGCCGGGTTCGCTCCGCCG
>JANONE010000363.1:0-6606 GCA_031420675.1 Ilumatobacteraceae bacterium
CACCGCCGCGGCCGAGCCGCGACACGACGTGCTCGACGAGCAGTTGGAAGCCGACGGTTCGTTCTCCCAGGACGTCGGGCCTTTCCACCACTATCGACGCCAAGTTGCCTGTGGCGACGGCACCTGTACGCAGACCACCAACTACCGGCTCGCCATACCCTGGTTCGGATGGCTTTTCGCGCTGCCGATGCGGCGAGCGCTGCGCCACCGCCGTGCGGCCGACGCACGCCACCCCTGGTGGGCGCCGCCGGATCGGCTGAACGAACGGCAGGTACGCACGCTGGCGCTGCTGGCCGTGGCCTCCAGCTCGGCCGCCTTCGCCAACACCTTGTTCACGCAGACCGCGAACTTCGCCGCCGACACCTTCGGGATCTCGAACAGCGGGCAGAGCATCGGCGGTGCCGTCGTGCGCCTCGGTGTCGTGATCGCGCTGCCATTCGCGATCCTGGCCGACCGGCTGGGGCGACGACGAACGATCATCCTGCTGGCCTCGCTGACGCCCCTGTTCTGCGCCCTCGGCGCGCTCGCGCCAAGCTTCGGCCTGTTGGTGGCCACGCAGACCGTCGCCCGGCCGTTGGGCATCGCGTTGGCGATTCTGGCTGGGGTGGCCGCCGCCGAGGACATGCCACGCAACAGCCGCGCCTACGCGGTCAGCGTGCTGGCCATGTCGGCGGGGCTGGGCGCGGGTGTCGCCGTGGGCGCGCTGAAGCTGGCCGATGTGGGCGACGACGGCTGGCGGTACGTCTACCTGCTCTCGCTGGTCTGGCTGCCCATCGCGGTCAGCCTGGCGCGCCACCTCACCGAGACCCGACGGTTCGAGCTGGTGCACCCCATCGCTCCCCGCATGAATCGCCGACGGCTCGCCCTCATCGCGATGGTCGCACTGTCGGCGAACCTGTTCGTCGCGCCCGCATCGTTCTTCCAGAACCGCTACCTCGACGACATCCGCGGCTACAGCGGTGGCGGCATCGCACTGTTCACGCTGGCAACGGGCACACCCGCCTCCATCGGCCTGATCGTGGGCGGGCAGCTGGCCGACACCATCGGCCGTCGCCGCCTCATCGCCGTCTGCACTCCTATCTCGACGGTGTGCATCGTCGGCGCATTCTTCGTGGCCGGTCCCACGATGTGGGCGCTGTCCATCATCGGCGGTTTCAACGCGGCGATGGCCTACCCGGCGTTCCAGGTGTACCGCACCGAGCTCTTCCCCACCGGCAACCGCGGCACTGCCAACGGCCTGGTCACCGCTACCGCCCTGCTCAGCGGCAGTGTCGGTATCCTGCTGGTCGGCTACCTCCGCGACCAGGGTGCCAGCTTCGGCTCGCTGATGGCGGCGATGGGCGTCGGCCAGCTGGTGGCCGCCTACATCGCGTTCCGCCACTACCCCGAGACCGCTCACCTCCAGCTGGAGCAGCTCAACCCGGGCGACCCCGCGATCTCAGAGCGCTGAGACCCACGCCGCGACGAGGAGCGCGATCGACTGGTCGCAGCCCTTGAGGTCGTGTCCCTTGCCCACCATCCATTCGTGTGTCACCGGGCCCGGGATCGTGGCAGTCCACTGGCTGAGCTCGTCGGGGGTACCGAACGCGTCCTTGGTGCCGGAGATGAACAGGCAGGGCACGGTCAGCCGCGGGAAGTGTTCGACACGCAACCTCTGCGGCCGCCCTGGTGGGTGCAGCGGGTAGCAGATGAGTACCAGGCCCTTGGCCGCCAGCGGGTCGAATTCGTCGCCGACGACGAGGGAGCAGATGCGGCCACCCATCGATCGCCCACCCAGAACCAAGCCGTCGCCCGTTCCGAGGCCGACGAGCAAGGCCGCTGCCTCGTCGCGCACGGACTGCAACAACACCGGGGGTCGATCGGGAGCCTTGCGACCGGCCTTGCGATACGGGAAGTTGGCACGCACCACCGGCATCGGCGCCACCGCGGACTCGATGGCCAGCAGGCTGGGGTGAGTGCTGGCCGAACCGGCACCGGGAAACAACAGCAGACGGTTCACTGCCCGAGGAGGATACGCCGTGCCTCACCGAGGCGCTCGATGGTCACGCCGGCGGTGCTGTCGTCGCCACCGTGATCGGGATGGGCCTCGCGCAGCATCAGCCGGAAGCGTGCCATGACGTCTTTCTTGGTGACCTTGATGGTGCCCATGGGGAAGCCGAGCAGGTCGAGCGCCCACACCCGCGGATCGGCGATGCCCACCAGATCGGTGCGGCTGACGCCGGTGATGTCGGCGACGAACGACGGGCCGATGGGGCCGCGCCAGCGCAGCGCACGATGCAGCACCGGGGCCACGTTGCGGCGCGACTCGAAGCTGAGCCGTTCCAGCGCGTACACCGCGCCCAGCACCTGCGAGAGCGGGCGACCCATCGAATGCAGATCGAACTCGACGTGGTCGGCATCGCCGTTGAGCTGGTGCACGCTGGCGGCCAAACCGTGGCGGTCGACCTGGTACCGATGCTGCAGACGGGGCTGCACCACACGCTCGCCGCGTGCCACCTGGTCGATCAGACGACCGATATCGGGGTACAGGTCGTCGTCCACACTGGGCAGGTAGGCGGCGACGACCGCCGCCAGCAGCACACCACCGAGCCCCGGGGCCGGGTCTGTGGGCAGCACCAGGTGCCCAAGCGCCAACCGGCGGGTAGGCGTCATCGGGCGGGTGTGCCAGATCTGCAGCTCGGCGAGCAGCACGTCGTTCAGCAGTGCCCCGGCTCAGATGTACGGGCGGAGCAGGTCGTGGAGCTCGCCGGCGACTGCGATGGCCGCGTCGCGATCGGGCTCGTCGCCATCCACCAGGGCACCCGCCAGCTCGTCGGCCAGCTCGCACGAGCGCTCCCACAGCCGGATGTCGACGCCGTACGGAGGATGGGTGGGCTCGGCCACTTCGGTTGCCTGCAGCAGTTGCTCGAGGCCCGCCGCATCCAGCGGATTGCGCCGCAGGCGATCGCCGGCGAGGAAGAAGGTGGTGAGGGTCTCGAACGGCAAGCGTTTGCCGTCGTCGCCTTCCTCGTCGTCGCCTTCCTCGTCGTCGTCGAGGTAGTCGAGGTGAGTGGCGAACTCGCCCTTCTCGATCATGTCCATCAGCGACTCGACCACCGGCTCGTGATCGGTGGGTACCAACAGCAGATCGTCCTCCCAGCGGTGCGGCACCGCCTGGCGGGTGAGCGCCCGGGTGATCGATTGGCGGTCGCCCTCGGGCCAGTCCTCGAGGTCGTACTCGGTGGCGGCCACACCCTCGGGGATGTCGATGGGTTGCGCCGCGTACGTGTCCTGTGCGGGCTCGGCGTCGTCGTCGTCGTACACGATGCCCAAGCGCTCCTCGACGCGGGTGATGGTGGAATCGGCCTCAGCCTCGTGCGACTCCGGCACCACCAGTTCGGCGCCGTCCCAAGTGTGCGGGATCTCGGCTTCGGCGAGCTCGGCCGCGAGCTCCGCCTGCTGATCGAACGACCAGCGACTGAGGTCGTAGAGCACCCGTGTCGCATCAGGATCGTTGGGGTTCCATTCTTCGGTCACGACCGAGACGCTACCGGCACACAGCGAGCGAGAAAGTTTTCCAGCCGCCGATACTCGTCGAGCTGGTTGACCTCCTGTCGGAAGCCGTGCCCCTCCCCCGGATACACATGCAGCTCAACCTGCCCACCCGCCGCCTGTACGCGCTGCGCGAACACCTGGCTCTGCTGCACCGGCACCACCGAGTCGAGGTCACCGTGCAGCACCAGCAGGGGCGTGGCCGCGCAGCGGCCGGCATGGAACGCCGGCGATCGTTGCCGGTAGAGCGCCAACGACTCCGGCAGCGGGCCGACGAGGCTGTCGGTGTAGTGGCGTTCGAAGCGATGGCTGCGTTCGGCAAGGTCGATCAGATCGGTGACCGGGTACAGCAGCACGGCCGCGGCGTAGCGGCTGGGCTCGGCTGCCACCGCTCCCAGCGCAGTGAAGCCGCCGGCCGAGCCGCCGATCACGATCGTGTATGCCGGCTGCGCCCAACCTGCATCGTGCGCGTAGTCCGTGACCGCCAAGGTGTCGGCTACATCGAGCTCGCCCCACCGGCCACGTAAAGCCTGCTGGTACGCGCGCCCGTGCCCGGTGGAACCACGATGATCGGGCACGAGGATGCTCCAACCGCGCGACAGCCAGAACGCGAATCGCGGCATGAACACCACCGGCCATTGATCGGTGGGGCCGCCGTGCAACCAGACGATCATCCGTCCGTCAGCGGCGTCGGCCCGGTACAAACGGGCGTGCAGCACACCACCGACGACAGGCACCTCCACCAACTCCGGCTCCACCAGCTCGTCGTGCGACCAGTGGGCCCGCGGGCCGACCGCCACCACGGTGCGATCCCACGTGTCGGTGTCGTACACGACCAACTGCGTCGGCGTGCGTGCGCCTGTGCGCAGCGCGGCCAACCGTCGGCCCTGCCACGACAACTGGCCGTGCACACCACGCGCCACCTCGCGAACCACGCCTGTCGCGATCTCGACGACGCAGAGCCTGCCGAAGCCGGCTTCGTTGCGGCTGAAAGCCACGTGGCGGAGGTCGGGCGACCACGCGTAGGATCGCTGGCCCGGCCCCCAGCTGGGCCCGGCGTGCTCGCACGGTTCGTCCACCAGCGGTCGATCTCGCAACCAGATGTTGAGCCAGCCGCGGTCGTCACGAACGCAGATCGGGCTGCCATCGGGCAGCACACGCGGTTGCTGCACCGCGAACCCTGCCGACAGTTCGTCGCCCACGAGGCCATCAGCGCCGACGCGCTGCACACGGCTGCGATCCCACGGCATGTCGGGAACGTTCCATGCCTGCCACCGGACAGTGGTCGCATCATCCTCGATGAATGGGTCCATGCAGAAGTCGGCGGAACCGTCGTCGATCCGTACGACATGCCTGGTCGCGCAGTCGAGGCGATGCACCTCGGCGAGATCGACGACGAACACGATGCTGCTGCCATCGGCGGCGACACACGGACTGGTGGCGAACCGATCGGGACCGTGGTCGGTGAGCAGTACCGACGGGGAACCGGTGAGTGATTGCTGCCAGAGGTTGCCGTCGACCCCGACGTAGACGACAGCCTCGCCATCGTCCGCGAAGCACCACGCACCACCGCCGAGTGAGCGACCTGGGCACACCGCCGGCGACGTCGCGATCGCCCGCGCGGTGGCGCTGCCATCGCCGAAACGATGCACGATCAGCGCCGCAGCGCCTCCATCGACAGCGACGTAGACCAAGACCTCACCGTCGCCGCGCAAGCGAGGTTCGGTGAGCTCACGGCCTCCGATGCATCGCTCCGGCGCAATCGGTGACATGAATCTGCACGCTACCAGTGGACACGGCCCGGCCTCGGCGGCATCCACCCACGCCAGCTACTATGGTGCGGGCTGATGATCGCCAACTCCCAAAAGCCAGATCGCAACCTCGCGCTCGAACTGGTGCGTGTCACCGAATCGGCCGCACTCGCTGCCTCGCGCTGGGTGGGTCGCGGCGACAAGAACGGTGCCGATGGCGCCGCTGTCGATGCCATGCGCACCGTCCTGGGCACCGTGCCGATGGACGGCATCGTCGTCATCGGTGAGGGCGAGAAGGACGCCGCACCGATGCTGTTCAACGGCGAGCGCGTCGGCGACGGCACGGCGCCGCTCACCGACGTCGCCGTCGACCCCATCGACGGCACCACACTGACCGCCTACGGCCGGGCCAACGCCATCGCCGTGATCGCGGTGAGCGAGCGGGGCACGATGTTCAACCCCGGGCCGTGCGTGTACATGCACAAAATCGCGGTTGGCCCAGAGGCCGCCGGCTCCATCGACATCACCGCCACCCCCACCCAGAACCTGCGCTGGATCGCGAAGGCCAAGGGAGAAGCCGTGCGCGACCTGACGGTCGTCATCCTCGATCGCCCGCGGCACGACGAGTTGATCGAAGAGGTGCGCAGCTCCGGCGCGCGCGTCAAGCTGATCGGCGACGGCGACATCTTCGGCGCCATCGCAACCGGCTGGCCCGACGCCGGCGTCGATGTGCTCATCGGCATCGGCGGCACACCCGAGGGTGTCATCGCCGCCGCCGCGTTGAAGGGAATGGGCGGCGAGATCCAGGGCCTGCTCGCCCCGCGCAACGATGCCGAGCGCGACGAGGCCATCGCCCTCGGCTACGACCTCTCGCGAGTGCTCACCACCAACGATCTGGTGCAGGGCGACAACTGCTTCTTCGCTGCCACCGGCATCACCGACGGCGAGTTGATGCGTGGCGTGCGCTACGACCACGGCGGTGCTCGCACGCAGAGCCTGGTGATGCGCTCGCGCAGCGGCACCGTGCGCATGATCGATGCCCATCACCGCATCGACAAGCTGGCGTCGTTCGCCTCCGTCGACTACTGACCACATCCCGCAGGGCTTGCCACCTGTTCTACAAACCGTATAGTGGTTCGTATGACGACCCCTGTGCCAACGCGATTCAGTGACCACGAACTGCACATCATCGACCAGCTTGTTGCCCAGGGTGTGGGGAGCAACCGTTCGGAGGTGATCCGGCGGGCAATTGATCAACTCCACGATTCCGTACGCCGCGCTACTACTGGCGCCGCAATCGCCCGCTCCTACCGAGATCATCCCC
>JANONE010000364.1:0-3942 GCA_031420675.1 Ilumatobacteraceae bacterium
GGAGGAGAGGCTGCCCTGGATCTGCGACGTCTGCGGTGGCGACGTGATGCATCGCGACGATGACACCCCGGAGGCGATCGCGCACCGGCTGGATCTCTACGAGGAGCAGACCTTGCCGCTGATCGAGTTCTACCAGCGCGATGGTCGGCTGGCGATCGTCGACGGTGTTGCCTCCACCGACGAAGTCTTTCGCCGCCTCACCCTCGCGGTCGAGGCATCGCGCTGGCCGGGCTGAGCCGTGTCGTCGTCGGCTCGCAGGTCTCGCTTCGGTCGTGGCAGCATTCCGCGCCGGTCCGCTGCTGAGCTGCGCGAGATGCGTGCAGCCGGCCGGGTGGTGGCCGAGATGCACCAGGCGATCCGCGCTTCGGCGAAGCCCGGTGTCACCACGCTCGCCCTCGATGCTGTTGCTCGCGAAGTGCTCGCTCGGCGTGGTGCGCACTCCAACTTCCTCGACTATCACGGTTTCTCGGCGGTGATCTGTGCTTCGGTGAATGACGAGTTGATCCACGGCATCCCGAACAGTCGGCCGTTGCGGGAGGGCGACGTGTTGTCGATCGATTGCGGTGCGATCGTCAACGGTTGGCATGGCGACGCCGCGTTCACGATGGGGGTTGGCACCATCTCGGTCGAGGCGCGGCGATTGATCGACACCGCCGACGCGGCGTTGGAGGCAGCCATCCGCGAGATGCGGCCACACCGCCACCTCGGTGATGTCGGGGCGGCGGTGGAAGCCGTGGTGACGAAGGCCGGCTATGGCAACCCGCACCACTACTGCGGGCACGGGATCGGGCGGGCGATGCACGAAGACCCCGATGTCGAGAACCGTGGCCGTTCGGGACGAGGCCATGAGCTGCTGCCCGGCATGGTGTTGGCCATCGAGCCGATGTTGCTGGGTGGTGGCAGCGACGACGTGGTCGAGCTCGACGACGGCTGGACGATCGTCACCGCCGACGGGTCGCTGGCGGCCCACGTGGAGCACACGGTGCTCGTCGGCCCGAATGGTCCCGACATCCTGACCCGCTGCTGAAGGGTCAGCGGGTGGCGATGCCGTTGACGACGACGGCAGTACCGTCGAAGACGGTGTGGCGCACCTTGCCCACCAAGGAGCGGCCGGCATAGGGGGTGTTGCGGCTCTTGCTGGCCAGCTGCGCGGGCACGACCGTCCACTTGTGAGTGGGATCGAAGACGGTGAGGTTCGCCGGTTCACCAACGGCGATCGGACGGCCATGACGATCGGCGACGCCGGCGATGGCGGCAGGCCGCCAGCTCAGCGCCGCGACGATGTCGGCGACCGGCATGTCGAGCTCGGTGATTGCCAGCGCAAGCGCAGTCTCCAGACCGAGCATGCCCGGGGGTGCCTGATCGAGCGGGACCTCCTTGGTGTGCGCAGCGTGTGGGGCGTGATCGGTGGCGATCGCGTCGATCGTGCCGTCGGCGAGGCCGGCCTTGAGGGCGTCGATGTCGGCGCCCGTGCGCAACGGTGGGTTCACCTTGAACACCGGGTCGTAGCCGCCGAGTTGCTCGTCGGTGAGCGTGAAGTGGTGCGGCGTTGCCTCGGCAGTGATCGGTAGGCCCTCGGCCTTCGCCTGCCGTACGAGCTGCACGCTGCGCGTCGTGCTCAGATGGAGGAAGTGCATCGCGACACCGGTGAGTCGGACCAGCTCGATGTCACGGAACACCATCAGTTCCTCGGCGATCGACGGCCAGCCGGGCAGGCCGAGGCGGCTGCAGCACGACCCCTCGTGCATGACAGCACCCTTGGTCAGCGACGCCACCTCGCAGTGCTGCGCGAGCACGATGCCCAGCGGCTTGGCGTACTCGAGCGCGCGGCGCATCAGTTGCGGGTCTTGCACGCCGTTGCCGTCGTCGGTGAACAGGTGCACGCCGGCCGCAGCGAGCTCGCCGTAGGGGGCGAGTTGCTCGCCGGCGCGGCCGATGGTGATGCAACCCGCCGGCAGCACCTCGCACAGCCCGGCCTTGCGGCCCTGGGCGCGTACGAAATCGACGACCGCCACACTGTCCTGCGCAGGGTCGGTGTTCGGCATTGCGACGACGGCGGTGAACCCGCCGAGCGCGGCGGCGCGGCTGCCGGTCGCGATCGTTTCGGCTTCCTCCCGGCCCGGCTCGCGCAGGTGCACGTGGAGGTCGACAAACCCGGGGGAGACGAAGCAACCGGTGGCATCGAGCACGGTGTCGTCGGCCGTTGTCGCCAGCGCGGTGCCCACCTCCGTGATGCGCCCGCCGTCGATGGCGATGTCGCCGGGGCGTGCGCCCTGTTGATCCAGCAGCGTGCCACCGGTGATGACGAGGCGGGTCATGACACCTCTCCGATTCGTTGGTTCACAGTCATGCCGTCTCCTTCAGATCAGAGCCGGAGCCGAGCAGCCAGAACAACACGGCCATGCGAACGGCGACGCCGTTGGTGACCTGGTTGAGGATCACCGAGCCGGGCAGTTCGCCAGGGTCGGCCACCATCTCCACCCCCCGGTTCATCGGACCCGGGTGCATGACCAACGCGTGAGGTGCAAGCCGCGCGGCACGCACCGGGGTCAGGCCGTACAGCGCCGAGTACTCGTCGAGCGACGGCAGCAGCCCATCGTCCATGCGCTCGCGCTGTACGCGCAGCAGGTACAACACATCGAGCTCGGGCAGCAACGAATCGAGATCGTGACTGACCTCGACCGGCCAGCCAGCCAGTGATGGAGGCAGCAGCGTCGGTGGCGCGACCAGCGTGACGTGGGCCCCCAGCGCGGCAAACGCCTGGACATTGCTACGGGCCACGCGGCTGTGCTTGATGTCGCCGACGATCGCGACGCGCAGTCCGTCGAAGCCGTCGCGGCGGTTGAGGCTGGTGCGGATCGTGTAGCAGTCGAGCAACGCCTGGGTGGGGTGCTGGTGCCAACCGTCGCCCGCGTTGATGATGCTGGCGTTGGTCCAGCGGGTGATCATCTGTGGTGCTCCGCTGCTCATGTGGCGCACCACGAAGGCATCCACACCCATGGCGCTGATCGTCTCGATCGTGTCACGCAGGCTCTCGCCCTTGTTGACGCTGGAACTGGCGACGGAGAAGTTCATCGTGTCGGCGCTGAGCCGCTTGGCGGCGGTGTCGAAGCTGGTGCGGGTGCGGGTGGAGTCCTCGAAGAACAGGCTCACCACGTTCTTGCCGCGCAGTGCCGGGACCTTCGGGATCGGGCGACTGTTGACCTCCACCATGTGGTCCGTGAGTTCCAGCAGGTGATGGATCTGGTCGGCCGAGAGGTCTTCGATGGACAGCAGGTGCTTCATCGGATCGTCACCCCCGCCGCTGTCGCCGCGACCTGTTCCTCACGGCTGGTGGGCAAGTTCTTGCCGACGAAGTCGGGACGGATGGGAAGTTCGCGATGGCCTCGATCCACCATCACTGCCAGCTGCACCGCTCGCGGCCGGCCGTAGTCGTTGAGCGCTTCCAACGCGGCGCGAACGGTGCGGCCCGTGAACAGCACGTCGTCGGTGAGCACCACCGTGCGGCCAGCGAGCGACACCGGGATGTCGGTGACGCTGCCGGGCACGATCGGACGCAGGCCGACGTCATCGCGGTGGAAGCTGACGTCGAGCGCGCCGACAGGCACCGGATGCTCCGGATCGATAACGGCGAGCACGGCGGCGAGCGACTCCGCCAGCCACACGCCACCGCGTTGCAGGCCGACCAACACGAGATCCGTGGCGCCATGGTTGCGTTCGACGATCTCGTGGGCGATGCGCGTGATGGCTCGCCGGACGTCGTCGGCACTCAGCACCGTGCGCGCCCCTGCAGGCGACGGGAGGTTCTCGGACGACACGGGTGTTCCCTTCACGTATGGGCCTCACAGGACCCATTTCACGTTCGGGAAAAATTGTAGCCGCCCTTGTGGTGCGCCCCGGAAGCAGCGTGGTGTGTCAGTACGCAGGTGTTCTGACCGCCAG
>JANONE010000365.1:0-6715 GCA_031420675.1 Ilumatobacteraceae bacterium
CATGCTCATGAACTGCGCACCAAGATCTGCTTCCACGCTGGGAGCCACCGGCTTGCGGTTCGAGTAGGCGATTTCCATGCCGAACGCCTTCGCCCGCCGCGCCAGCGCACGGCCGATGTCGCCCAAGCCGACGACGCCCAACTGGCGGCCTTGGATGCCGGAACCGAGCATGTAGAACATCCCCCACTGCCAGGGGGTGTCGCCGCGGATCACGCGCTCGCCCTCGCCGAGCCGGCGGGTCGTCATCAGCACCAGTGCCATCGCGATGTCGGCGGTGGCCTCGGTGAGCACACCGGGCGTGTTGGTGGCGACGACACCTCGCCGAGCGCACGCGGCGACGTCGATGTTGTTGTAGCCGACAGCCACGTTGGCGACGACCTTCAGCCGCGGGCCGGCGGCGTCGAGGAACGCATCGTCGACCTTCGTGGTGAGCAGCGTGAGCGCGGCGTGCGCGCCGGCGACCAATTCGTGCACCTGAGCGACGGAGGGTACGTCGAGCGAATCCCACGCCACCACCTCGCCGGCCTCGTGCAGCATGTCGAGCCCCTCGTCGGGGATGCGGCCGGTGACGGCGATGCGCGGGCCCGCGTTCACGACGTTCTCGCACACGTTGCGGTGATCCAGCTACGCAAGCCCGACAGGCCCTCGTGGATGTCGTCGACCGACAGGCCCGAGTAGGCGAAGCGCACGAAGTGATCCTGCTCGCCGGGCTGCGGACGGCCGAAGTGCTTGCGGGTGCAGAACGACACGCCGGTGTTCTGCAGCGCGGCCGTGGCGAACGCGCCCACCTCGTCGAAGCCCATCTGCGCCATCAGGTCGGTGACCTTCGGGAACAGATAGAAGGTGGCATCGGGCTTGGGGCACACCAGGCCGTCGATCTGGACGAGCTCGCTCCACGCCGCGTCGCGTCGGCGTTGCAACTCGTCGAGGAGGGCCTTGGGGCCATCGCCGGGGCCGGTGATGCCGGCGACGCCGGCGGCCTGCACGAAGTGGGTGGTGCAGCTCTCGTCGTTGGTGTTCAGCTTGGCGATGCTCTCGGCGACGCTGACGGGACCGACCGCCGCCCCCAGGCGCCAGCCGGTCATCGCGAACTTCTTGGAGAAGGTGTAGAGGATGACCGTGCGGTCGTACATGCCGGGTAGCGAGGCGATGGAGTGGCTCTCGCCCGCGTAGCGCATCTCGAAGTAGGCCTCGTCTGCCAAAACCCACAGGTCGTACTCGATGGCGAGGTCGGCGATCGCCTGCATCTCCTCGGGCGCGCTCTCGCAGCCGAGCGGGTTCTGCAGGTTGTTGTAGAAGATCGCCCGCACCTTGGCGGTGGACGAGTTGGTGGTGATCAGGCTGCGCAGGTGGTCGAGATCGATCGCGAAGCCCTTGTCGGTCTGTACGTAGCGGTAGGCCAGGCTGCGGCCGCCGTAGTACTCGATCATGCTCTCGTAGATCGGGTAGCCGGGGTTGGGGTAAAGCACGCCTTCGCCCGGGTTCATCACCGTCTGGATGAACTTGCCGATCACCGGCTTGCCGCCGGGTTGCACCACCACGTTGGCGGGCGAGTAGCTGACGTTGCGGCGTCTGCCGACGTCGTCGGCGAGCGTCTCCCGTAGGGGCATGATGCCGGCGGCGGGGCAGTAGCCGGTCTTACCCTCGGCAATGGCGACGTTCATCGCCTCGGCAATGTTGGCCGGCGTGGGCAGGTTGATGTCGCCGAGGTGGAACGGGTAGACCCGATTCCCCTTCGATGCCCACTCGGCGGCGGCCAACGAGACAGCGAACGCGGTCTCCGTGCCGAGATTGGTGAGCCGTTCTGCCAGCGCCATTGCCCCTGCCCTCCCACCCGTCATGACGAGGCGGTGTGTACGAAATGTCAACCCGCGACAGTAGCCGATTCAAGGGCTGTCGTTCCACATCCCGAACTCGTCCCGCATCGTGGAATCCAGACAGGAAACTCGGATGGGCTAAAGCTCGAGCATGATGGAGACTGGGCCGTCGTTCTCGATCGACACCACCATCTCGGTGCGGAAGCGGCCCGTGGCCACGGCCGCGCCCAGGAAGCGCAGGTGATCGACGACGGCCTGCACCAGCGGTTCGGCGTGCTCGGGGCGGGCAGCGGCGATCCAACTCGGGCGACGGCCGCCAGCGGCGTCGCCGTACAACGTGAACTGGCTGACCACCAGCACCTCGCGGCTCGTTTCGGCCACACTGCGGTTCATCACGCCGGCTGCGTCGTCCATGATGCGCAGGTGCCAGATCTTCTCGGCCAGCTTGCGAGCGTGCTCGGGGCCGTCGTCGTGGGTGACGCCCAGCAACACGCACAGCCCGGGGCCGATCGCGCCCACGACCTCTTCGGCCCCCTCGGACACGACCGACACGCTGGCCGACCGAACTCGCTGCACCAATCCACGCATGGCCCACCAGCGTAGGGAACGGTGGTCGTACAGAGTGGTGGTAGAGAATGGCCCCATGATCGAGTTGACAGCGGGCGACACCCGAATCGCCGTGCACCCCGACGAGGGTGGCCGCATCGGGCGCCTGCGCGTGCGTGGGCGCGACCTGCTGCAGCACGAACCTGCGAATGGCCCCCTGACATGGGGTTGCTACCCGATGGCGCCCTGGGCCGGCCGAGTACGAGATGGCCGTTTCACGTTCGACGGCATGCAGTACCAGATGCCGCTGAACGCGCCGCCGCACGCGATCCACGGCACCGGGTTCGTGAGTGGCTGGGAGGTGCTCGACGCCGGCGACGACTACTGCGACCTGCAGACCGACCTGGCCTGGCCGTTCGGTGGCATCGCCACGCAACACCTACAGCTCGACGAGCGTGGACTGGCGGCGGTGCTGACGGTCTCCGCAACCGGCCAGGCCATGCCGGCTGTCGTCGGCTGGCACCCGTGCTTCCTCAAGCCACGGCGCGCCGACCTGGAGTTCGCGCGCATGTACGTGCGCGACGCCGAGTACATCGCCGTGGCGGAACTGGTGCCTCCCAAGCCCCATCCGTGGGACGACTGCTTCGTCGAACCGCTGGCGCCGATTCGACTGCACTACCCGGATCTGACGGTCACCATCAGCAGCGATTGCGACCACTGGGTCGTGTACGACGTGCCCGCCGGCCTGACCTGCGTGGAACCGCAGAGCGGGCCGCCCGACGCCTTCAACATCGGCCGCAGCACGCGACTGGAGGCGGGTGAGATGTTGCAGCGGCACATGACGCTCGGGTGGCGCAGGAACCGAGAACCGTGGTGACGACGGCGCCGACGGGAGTCACATCGCGTTGCACTTCCGTGACAGGCTACCGGCGGGTAACCGTGCGCCGGTAGCCTGGCTCCCCATGTCTGCAGTACCCCCGGCCGGCGCAGTGGGCCTCGGCCCAGAAGCCCCGCTGAAAATCGCCTTTCTCACCTATCGCGGCAAGCCGCACGTGGGTGGGCAGGGTGTCTACACCCGCCATCTCACGAAGGCATTGGTCGATCTCGGCCACACGGTCGAGGTCTTCAGCGGCCAGCCCTACCCCGTGCTCGACGAGCGGGTCACGCTGCACAAGCTGCCCAGTCTCGACCTGTGGAACGATCACTTCCCCGGCCGGTTCCCCGGCTATTGGGAGATCAAGTCCAAGGGCGATGCGGCCGAGGTCTTCACCCATCTGAAGGGCACGTTCGGCGAGCCGCTCGGTTTCAGCGTGCGCGTCTACGAGGCGCTCAAGAAGCGTCTCGGCGAGTTCGATCTCGTCCACGACAACCAATGCCTCGGCTACGGAATCCTCGGGGTCGAGCGGATGATGCCGACCATCGTCACGCTGCACCACCCCATCACCCGCGATCGTGCGTTGGAGATGGAGCACTCGCAGCACTGGCGCAAGCGCTGGAGCATCGGCCGCTGGTACAACTTCGTGAAGATGCAGGGTCGCGTGGCCAGCCGCATGCCGCGGATAGTGGTCGTCAGCGAGAACAGCATCAAGGACATTCACACCGACATGGGCGTCAGCCTCGATCGCATGCGGCTCGTCCCCGTCGGGGTCGATCCGCAGCTGTTCACCCCGCTGCCACACGTGCAGCGCCAGCCGGGCCGCCTGATCACGACTGCGTCGGCCGACGTCGCCTTGAAGGGTCTCAGCTACCTGCTGGAGGCGATGGCAAAGTTGCGCACCGAGCGCGACGACATCCGTCTCACGATCATCGGCAAGCCCCGCGAGGGCGCGAGCAACGACCTGATCGACAAGCTGGGCCTGCGCCCACACATCGACTTCGTGTCGGGGGTTGCCGACGAACACATCGTCGAGCTCTACGCCGAGGCCGAACTGGCAGTGGTGCCCAGCCTGTACGAAGGTTTCAGCCTGCCGGCCATCGAGGCCATGTCCACCGGCACATGCCTGGTTGCCACCGACGGCGGCGCGCTGCCCGAGGTCACCGGTCGCGATGGCGAGACCGTGCTGCAGTGCAAGGCCGGCGACGTCGAGATGCTCGCTGCCACGATCCGCCGCGGCCTCGAAGACGCCGCTCTGCGCGCGCGCGTCGGTGAAGCCGGCCGCGTGCGCGTGGTCGAGCGTTGGAGCTGGAAGCACTGCGCACAGCTCACCGTCGATCAGTATCGTGAGGTGCTGGCGATGCCGCAGAACGTCGCCAAGTTGCGCAAGAACGGCCGGATCTAGTCCGTTGCTGACGATTCGCTTCGACCGTCTGGGCCTGCAGGCCGGCGATTTCGTGCTCGACGCGGGCGCAGGTTTCGGTCGGCACGCATTCGAGATCGCACGGCGCGGTGCCAATGTGGTCGCACTCGACTACATGGCCGACGAGGTCGCCGTCACTCGCGGCACGTTCGGTGCGATGGTGGGCGCCGACGAGATCCCCGAGGTCCGCTACGTGGGTGCCCTGCAGGGCGACGCAACTCTCCTGCCCTTCGCTTCCAATTCCTTCGACCGGGTCATCACCAGCGAAGTGCTGGAGCACATCCAGGACGATGTGGCCGCGATCACCGAGCTGGTGCGCGTGTTGAAGCCGGGCGGAACGTTCGCCGCGACGGTGCCCACGTGGTACCCGGAGAAGATCAACTGGTTGCTCAGTGACGAGTACCACGCGCCGAAATCGGTGGGCGGGCACCTACGCATCTACTCCGCCACCGAGCTGAAGGCCAAGCTGCGCACGGCCGGCCTCAACGTGTTCGGCAGCCACCATGCGCATGCGCTGCACTCCCCGTATTGGTGGCTGAAGTGCGCAGTCGGCCCCGGCAACAACGATCACCCGTTGGTCACCCGCTATCGCACGCTGCTGGAGTGGGAGATCACCAAGCAGCCGGCACCGATGGCAGTGCTCGAGCGTGGTCTGGCCCCGCTGATGGGCAAGAGCTTCGTCGTCTACGGGGAGAAGCGATGAGCCGCATCCCGCACATCGAGGGCGTGCTCAGCGCCGACGAACTGGTGCAGACGGCCGGGTCGATCGCCGCGCTGCAACTCGACACCGGCATGATCCCGTGGTTCCCCGGTGGCCACTGCGACCCGTGGAACCACGTCGAGACCGCAATGGCGCTCGACGTCGCCGGCCTGCACAGTCAGGCCGAGCGCGCGTACGAGTGGTTGGTCGACATCCAGATGCCCGACGGCAGCTGGTGGAACTACTACCTGCCCGACGGTTCGGTGGAGGAAGCGAAGCTCGACACCAACGTGTGCGCCTACATCGCGACCGGAGTGTGGCACCACTGGCTGTGCACGTGGGATCGCGGCTTCGTCGATCATCTGTGGCCGACGGTGCAACGCTCGCTCGATTGGGTGCTGGGCATGCGCAAACCGAACGGCACCGTACTGTGGGCGTGCACCGCCGACGAGCGACCGTGGGACTACGCGCTGCTCAGCGGTTCGTCCAGCATCTCACACGCGCTGCACTGTGGCGCCCGACTCGCCGAGCTGATCAACGAGCCCCGGCCCGACTGGGCCGAGGCAGGCCGGCGGCTGGCCGACGTCGTCGCCACCCGCCCCGACGCCTTCGCACCCAAGGAGCGTTGGGCGATGGACTGGTACTACCCCGTGCTGTGCGGGGCACTGATCGGCGAGTCCGCCAAGGCCCGCCTGGCCGACGGCTGGCCCGCGTTCGCGATGGAGGGCAAGGGGATCCGCTGCGTCAGCGACGAGCCGTGGATCACCGCCAGCGAAACTGCCGAGGCCTCGATCGCCCATGCCGCCATCGGCGACGTGTCGACCGCAACCGATCTGCTCGCGTGGACCCGACCTCACCGCCGCGACAACGGCGCCTACGACACCGGCATCGTGTACCCCTCGAGGGTGCGCTTCCCGCCCGACGAGACCAGTGCCTA
This sequence comes from Ilumatobacteraceae bacterium, assembly GCA_031420675.1. Classification (GTDB taxonomy): domain Bacteria; phylum Actinomycetota; class Acidimicrobiia; order Acidimicrobiales; family Ilumatobacteraceae; genus UBA668. The sequence continues at coordinate 6,298 of JANONE010000365.1, forward strand.
CACGGGGGCGGCGGTGATCCTCGCCGCCGACGCCATCACCGGCGCCAGCCACGCAGCCAACGTCTTCGTCCCCCGCTGCAGCGAATGACGCTGCGCCGGTGCACTACGGGGCAGGCCGTAGCCCCAAGACCTTCGCCACCCGCGGGTCGTCGAGACCGAGGTGCTCGGCGAGCACGCCGACCACTCGCTGGCGGTCGAGCGTTCCAGCGACGGCCATCTCCTCCAGGTCCGCCCAGTCCTTCGTGCGGTCGAAGAACGCCTTGAACACGGCCAGATCGGTGCACGCGAGAAACGGGATGTCATGCCCGTTGAAGTGTTCGCGTCGGGCCCGAAGGGCCACGTCGGCATGGTACGGCGTGGTGTTGAGGAAGACGTCGACCGGCGTCGCGTCCCACCACAACCGAGCCTGCCCATCGCG
>JANONE010000366.1:0-4564 GCA_031420675.1 Ilumatobacteraceae bacterium
GGGTTCTCGTCGATCACCGGCGGGTTCATCTGCAGGCCTTTGTCGGTGAGCACCTTGGTGCCGTCCTCCAGCAACGCCATGGTGACATCGGGCATCGCGAACTCGTTCGATTGCTTGTCCTTCGACAACGCATTGAACAGCACAATGCCGCCGACGACGAGTGCGATCAGGGCGAGGAACCCGATGACCGCGTACATGCCACCATTGCCCCGACCCTGTTGCTGCGGCGCGCGCTGCATCGCGGCGGTACCGGCCGTTGAGGGCATCGCGGTGGTGCGCGCCATACCGGTGGTGGCCGCCGGTGCGGCCACGCGCGCAACGGCGGTGGTCGGGAGCGCGGCGCCCATCGCCGACGCCAGCGCATGCACGGGCTCGCCATTGCGGAAGCGGCGCAGATCGTCGCGCACGGCCTCGGCCGTCGCGTACCGGATCTCGGGCTTCTTGGCCAACAGTTTGGCGACGATGGCCTCGAACGATTTGGGCACGTCGGCGACCAGTTGGTTCAGCGGCTGCGGTTGCTCGTGCACCTGCTTGTAGGCGATGCTCACCGGGTTCTCGCCGCTGAACGGCGGGCGGCCGCCGACCATCTCGTACAGCACGATCCCCAACGAGTACAGGTCGCTGCGCGGATCGGGTTGCGCGCCCTGCGCCTGCTCGGGCGAGAAGTAGGTGGCGGTGCCCATCACCGAGCCGGCCTGGGTGAGGTTGCTCTCGGTGGGCGCGTTCAGCGCGCGGGCGATCCCGAAGTCGGCGACCTTCACCTGGCCGTTGGCGCCGATGAGGATGTTGGCGGGCTTGATGTCGCGGTGAACCACGCCGTTGCGGTGAGCGAACCCGAGCGCGGCCGCGATCTCGCTGGCGATCTCGGCCGCCTGCTGGCTGTTGACGTGGCCGTTGGCGCGCAGGATGTCGGCGAGCGTGCGGCCCTGCACGTATTCCATCGCCATGAAGTAGGTGTTCGCGTACTGGCCCCAGTCGTAGACGCCGACGATGTTGGGGTGGTTGAGGTTGGCGGCGCTCTGCGCCTCGCGGCGGAAGCGCTCGACGAAGTTGGGGTCGACCGCGAACTCGGGGAACAGCACCTTGATGGCGACGGGCCGATCCAGCAACAGGTCGCGCGCCAAGAACACGTCGGCCATACCGCCGCGCCCGATGCGCTGCTGGATCTCATAGCGATCGTTCAACACGGTTCGCTCTGTGTTACCGGTCACACGTGCCTTTCCTGGCCAAATCGCCACTCGAGGATACCGACCAGGGTCGGTGAAATTCGTTCACACTGCGTGAGCGTGCGGCGGCGACCACCTGTCACTTTTCCGACGCGAACAGGAAATCGAACACCTGCTTGGCGATCGGGCCGGCCAATTTGCCACCAGTGCTGGCGCTCACCTCGGCGGTAGTGCCCTTGATCACCACCGCCACTGCGTAACGGGGGGCCTCGGCGGGGGCGAACCCGATGATCCATGCGTGCGACCGTTGCGGCTGACCCTCCACGAAGTTCAGCTGGGCCGTGCCGGTCTTGCCCGCGGCCTGGATGCCGTTGGCGAGCTGCATCGTCCTGCCGGTGCCGTTGTTGACCACGCCGACCATGAGCGTGTTGAGGGTGGCAGCTGTCGCTGGTGAGATGGGGGTCTTCCATGCGTACGGCACGGTGCGCTGCAGCACGGTGCCGTCGTGCTTCAGGGTGGCATCCACCACGTAGGGGGCCATCATCCTTCCCCCATTTGCAACCGTGGCGGCGACCATGCACATTTGCAACGGCACCATCAGGTCATTGCCCTGCCCGAAGCCGCCGATGGCCAGCAGTGGCAGTTGATCGTTGAAGAACGGGGCATCGCAGGGGTTGACGTTGCCGCAGAAGCTGCTGGCCACGGCACCGGGTAGGTCGATCGGCAGCTTCTCGCCGATGCCCCACGCCTTCACACCGTCGGTCATCCGTTGCGGACCGAGCTCGCTGGCCAACTGCGCGAACGGGATGTTGCAGCTGCGGAAGAACACCTCGGTCATCGTGCCCCCGCAGGCCTTGCCGCCGTAGTTCTGGATGGGATCGATGGTCTGCGGCGGGATCCATTGCGTCTCGATCGGCCAGCTGCGGTCGAGGCTGGTGACACCGTTCTCGAACGCGATGCCGGTGGTCACCACCTTGAAGCTGGAACCCGGCATGTAGTTCTCCTGGTACGCATTCGCCAGCAGTGGTTTGCCGGGATAGTTGTTCAGGAAGTCGAGCACGTTCTCGGCCTCCTTGGTGTCGTGGGTGGCCACCTGGTTGGCGTCGAAGCGCGGCAGGCTGACCATCGCGAGCACTGCGCCGGTGCGAATGTCGGTCACCACCACCGAACCTTCCAACGTCGCCCGGTCGCCTTCCGGCACTGATTCGAGCAACGCCCTCGCCGCCGCCTCCTGCACGTCGTTGCGCAGCGTCAGCTGCACGCTGCCGGTGTTGTCGGGGCCGCCGAAGACACTCTCCACCTTCTGTAGCGTGGTGTCACCCATCAGTACGTCGTGCTTGGTCTTCTCCAACTGTGTGCTGCCGAAGCTGTACGTGTAGTAGCCGGTGATGTTGCTGAACAGATAACCGGTGGGGTACTCGCGTTGGTACTTGAACTGCGAGGCGCCAGTGGGGGGCACGCTACGCGCCACCACCACACCGTCGGCGGTGACGATGGGGCCGCGCATGCGATTGAAGTCGCGGATGGTCTGCCGGTTGTTCTGCGGGTTCGCGTTGAGTTCCTGCTTCTTGCCCACCTGCACCACGTTTAGTGCCACGAACAACGCCAGGTACAGCACCAGCAGCCCGGCTGCCAGCTTGCGGATCTGCTTGTTCATGGGTCCACCAGCTGTCGCTGGCGGCGGCGCAGGCGGCGGGCTTCCAGCCGTTCGGAGATGGAGAGCTCGTCGGGCGTCTCGCCACGACGACGGGCGCCGGAATCGCTGATGCGCAGCAGCAGCGCCAACAGGATGTAGTTGGACAGCAGGCTGCTGCCCCCGTAGCTGACGAACGGCAGCGTGATGCCAGTGAGCGGCACCAGCCGCAAGACGCCGCCGATGATGATGAACGCCTGCATGCTGATGATGGTGGTGAGGCCGGTGGCGAGCAGCTTCTCGAACGGCCGATCGGCTCGCATCGCGACGCGCAGGCCGGCGCCGAGCAGCAGCAGGAAGGCGATGATGACCGCAGTGGCACCTACCAGGCCCATCTCCTCACCGATCGCGGCGTAGACGTAGTCGGTGCTGGCGGCGGGGATCTTGGTGGGGTTGCCGAGGCCCAGGCCGGTGCCGCCGATGCCGCCATTGGCGAAGGAGAACATGGCCTGGGCCGGCTGGTAGCCCTTGCCCTCGTACTGGCTCCATGGGTCTATCCAAAGGTCGACGCGGGTCTTCACGATCTCGAACATCCGCCAGGCGATGTATGCCGCGCCGGAGAAGATGACCAGCCCGAGCACGAGGTAGATGGCGCGTTCAGTGGCCACCCACATCATCACGGTGAACAGGGTGAAGAACATCAGCGCCGAGCCGAGATCCTTCTCGGCCACCATCACCGCAACCGCAAACGCCCACGCGAGGGTGATGGGCAGCACGTAACGCATCTCCGGGATCCGCAACGGCCCGAAGCGGCGGGTGCCCGCGGCGATGAGCTCACGGTTGTCGGCGAGGTAGGCGGCGAAGAACAGTGCGAGCGCGATCTTGGCGAACTCGCCGGGTTGGAAGTTGACCGGCCCGACTCTGACCCAGATCCTGGCGCCGCCCACGCTGGAGCCGATGCCTGGTACCAACGGCGCCATCAGCAGGCCGGCGCCGACGAACAGGAACGTCCACTTGTAACGGTCGAGATCCGGCGGGCGCTGCACGATCAGCAGCGTGACCACGAAGGCCACGATCGCGATGAACGACCACGTCGTCTGCAGCGCAGCGCGGCGTTCACTTAGGCGGGCGATCATCACGTAACCGATGCCGTGCAGCATCACCGCCAGCGGCAGCAACGTGCCGTCGGCGCCACGGGCGAGCAGGCGCGTCGCGATGTGAGCGGCGATGAGCATGCCCAACAGCGCGATGAGGAACGGCACCAGCGTCGCCGGCATCGTCGAGTTCTTGCCCAGGGAGGCGAGCACGAACGCCACCGCCGAGATGCCCGCGGCCATGACCACCAGGCCGAGCTCGCTGTTGCGCCGGGCGGCAGCGATGGGCGACGATTGGGTCATCGGGTCACGTGCCGTTGGGCGGCGGCGCACTGGTGGCCACCGTCGTCGCGCCGGCGACGGTGGAACTGGGCTCGACGATCGTGGAAGTGGAAGTGCTGGGACTGCTGCTGGTCGTCGACGACACCGTCGTGGGGGGATCGGGATCGGAGTTGGCGTTGTGGCGTACCACCAGGACAAGTGTGATGGTGAGCGTTGCGATGATGCCGAGGGTAAGGGCGAAGAGCACCCCGCCGACACTGAAGCGACGGAGCGAGCGGCCGGAGCCGACAACGGGTTGCACGGCGGTGACGGTGCCACTGGACAAGTTCGCGGACAGGGCTGCGGCGGCGGTCGTCCCGGCCTCGGCATCGATCAACCTGTCGCGGTGG
>JANONE010000367.1:0-1710 GCA_031420675.1 Ilumatobacteraceae bacterium
ACGACGAAGTCGCCGGTGCTCGCTGCCAGGCTGGTCCACAACGCGTTGCCCTTGCCGTGGCCCTCGCCGTAACGGGCGTGCATCTCCTCGATCGCCACCACTGTTGCACCAGCGCTGGCAGCAACGACAGCAGTGTCGTCGGTGCTGCGATCGTCGAGCACGATCAGTTTGTCCACCAGTGGCACACGGCGCATGAGTTCGCTGCGGATCATGCTGATCAGTGGGCCGACGGTGGCGGCTTCGTCGCGACACGGGATGCACACCGACACGGTGCGGCCTGCTTTGGCCTCCACCGCGACATCGATGGCACAGTCGTCGACTTCGAACAGGCGCACCGACTTCATCGCGGCGACCCCCAGTAGCCTTCGGCGCCGTGACTGCCGTGCCACCCAACGACGCGCCACCCAACGACGCGCCACCCAACGACGCGCGCCCCCAGGGCATGTTCCTGTACGGCGTCGTCAACGCCAGCCCCGATTCGCTGAACGCCGACTCGATCGTGGGGTCCGCGGAGCAAGCCCTGGTGCGTGCTCGCCAACTGCTGGCCGACGGCGCCGACGGCCTCGACCTCGGTGGCCAGGGCAGCACCGATGCCGCCACGGTGGTGCCGTGGGAAGCCGAGTGGGATCGGCTGCGCGAGATCGTGCCGGCGCTGGCGGCGCTCGGCGTACCGATGAGCGTCGACACGTGGCGACCGGAGGTTCTGCGCCGTGCGCTGCAGGCCGGGGCCACCGTGATCAACGCCGCCGACGGAATGCAGAGCGGCGAGATGTGGCAGGTGGCCACTGAGTTCGACGTGCCGATCGTGGTGCCGTTCCTCAGTGGCCCCAACCCGCGCGCCATGGAGATGGTGGATCGCGACCCGGTCGCGGCCATCATCGAGTTCTTCGATGCCCGCCTGCGCGACGCCGACCGCTACGGCCTGCGTGCCCGTTGCGTGCTGGACCCGGGCACCGGCTTCGCTCCGTCGGACTGGCCGTGGGGCGAGCGCTACGTGTACCAGAAACGGGTTTACAGCAACCTCGCCGCGATGCGCGTATTCGGCCTGCCGCTGTACATCGCGTTGCCCTGGAAGGAGACCGCCCAGCACGACGAGTTGTTGGAGATCGTCATCCGCAACCGCCCCGAGTTCGGGCGCGTGCACTACCCGGCGAAGGTGCGCTCGTTCGAGCGACGCCTCGCCGCCGAATGACTGGCCAAATGACTCGCGGGTCATCGGTTCGGCCACTCAGACAACCAGCGGACCGCGGGCGTGGATCTCGCTGGGCGGCAAGGTGGCTTCCCAATCGGGCGGGCACAGCTCGGGTGCCACCTCGCTGAGCGGGGCGAGCACGAAGCGCCGCTCGAAGATGCGCGGGTGCGGCACTGTGAGCGCCTCACTGGTGATGTTGATGTCGTCGTAGAACAGCAGGTCGACGTCGAGCGTGCGCGGGCCCCAGTGCACGACCCGTTGCCGAAGGGCATTGGCCTCGATGCGCTGACAGCGGCGGATGAGCGCGTACGGATCGAGCGGCGTTTCGGTCTGCACGACCATATTGAGGTACGCACCCTGATCGTCGGGGCCACCCACCGGCGCCGTCTCGAAGACTTGCGACATGGCCACCACGTTGCCAAGTTCGGATACGGCGAAACGCAGGTAGCCCTCGCGATCGCCCAGGTTGCTGCCGAGCGCGATGTACGCCGTGTGCGCCACCAGTGGCGGGGCGGCGG
>JANONE010000368.1:0-12820 GCA_031420675.1 Ilumatobacteraceae bacterium
CATTCCACGGATCTCCGGGCGATCGGGCAACACGTTGGTGTCGCCGATCTTGCGCAGACCGAGCGCACGCAGGGTGCCGCGGTTCTTCGGCTTGTTCCCGATCGCCGAACGCACCTGGCGCACGGTGAAGGTGGGGCCGTCATAGTTCTTGTCGGTGCGCATCAGCGGGTCTCCCCTGCAGCGATCTGCTTCTTGCGGTCGTTGTACGCGCGCAGCACACCCTTGGGGACGAAGTCCTCGGCGGCAAGGCCGCGGCGGGCCGCAACCTCATCGGGGCGCTGCAGCGACTGCAGACCGTTGATCGTGGCGCGAGCCACGTTGATCGAGTTCGACGAGCCGAGCGACTTGCACAGGACGTCGTGGATGCCGGCTTCCTCGAGGATGACGCGGGCTGCGCCACCGGCGATGACGCCCGTCCCAGGGGCGGCGGGCTTCATCAGCACGCGACCGGCGGAGTTGATGCCGATGATCGGGTGAGTGATGGTGCTGCCGGCCAGCGGGACGTCGAACAGGTTCTTCTTGGCCTCTTCGGTTCCCTTCTGGATCGCCAGCGGCACTTCCTTGGCCTTGCCGTAGCCGAGACCGACACGACCATTGCCGTCGCCGACCACCACCAGGGCGGTGAAGGAGAAGCGACGGCCACCCTTGACGACCTTGGCGACGCGGTTGATGGCGATGACACGCGACTCGCGCAGCCCGCTGGGATCAGGGGCGCGCTCTTCGTTGCGATTGTTGCCGTAATTCGAGGGGGCGGCCATCAGAACTCCAAACCTGCTTCACGGGCCGCAGCCGCAACTGCGGCGATGCGGCCGTGGTAGGCGAACCCACCACGATCGAACACGACTTGAGTGACGCCGGCAGCCTTGGCGCGCTCGGCCACCAGCTGACCCAACCGGGTGGCGGCGTCGACGGTGGCGCCACTGCCCTCGCTCTTCACGCCGGCTTCGGTGGTGCTGGCCGCGACGATGGTGCGGCCGGCGATGTCGTCGATGACTTGCAGCGTGAGGTGCTTGTTGGAACGGAACACGGCCAGGCGCGGACGTGCGGCGGTGCCATGGATCTTCTTGCGCACCCGCCGGTGGCGGATGATGCGGCCGTTGCGGCGCTTTTGTGCGGTGTTGCTCATACGAATGGCTCTTCCTGGCTCTGTACCGGGGTCACTTCTTGCCGGTCTTGCCGGCCTTGCGCAGGACCTTCTCGCCGAGGTAGCGCACGCCCTTGCCCTTGTAAGGCTCGGGCTTGCGCACGGCACGGATGTTGGCGGCCACTTGGCCGACGACTTCCTTGTCGATACCGCGGACGATGATGCGCGTCTGGGTGGGAACCTCGAAGGTGACGCCCTCGGGTGCATCGATGAGCACCGGGTGGCTGAACCCGAGGGCCAGACGCAGTTGAGTAGGAGTGAGAGCCTCGGCGCGGTAACCCACGCCGAGGATCTCGAGCTCCTTGGCGAAACCGTCGGTGACGCCGACGACCATGTTGTTCACCAGGCTGCGGGTGAGGCCGTGCAACGAGCGGTTCTGCCGCTCGTCGTTCGGGCGCTCGACCAGCAGGGTGCCCTCTTCGCGCCGTACCGAGATGGTGCCCGGGACGGAACGCGACAGGCTGCCCTTGGGGCCCTTGACGGTGACGAAGGCACCATCGATGGTGACATCCACATTGCCGGGAACGGCGATGGGTGCTTTACCAATGCGAGACATGACGAATCCTCTTTCTCACCACACGTAACAGAGAACCTCGCCGCCCACTTTGCGCTTGCGCGCTTCGCGGTCGGTCAAGAGTCCCTGGCTGGTGGACAGGACGGCCACACCGAGGCCACCGAGCACACGCGGAACAGCGTCGCTCTTGCGGTAGATCCGCAGGCCGGGGGTGGAGATACGACGAAGGCCGGAAATCGTGCGCCGGCGGTCGTGCGAATACTTCATCGAGATGGTGAGCACCTCACCTGGGCCCTTGGTGGACGGAGCCACGGCGAAGCCGGTGATGTAACCCTCCTTCTCGAGGATCGTGGCGAGGGCCACCTTCTGCTTGGAAGCGGGCATGCGAACCTCATCGTGCATCGCCGTGTTGGCGTTGCGGATGCGGGTGAGCATGTCGGCGATGGGATCAGTGAGCATCTTTTCTCCTCACCAGCTCGCCTTGGTGACGCCCGGGATCTCGCCCGCATGGGCCATCTCACGGAGGCACACACGGCATAGGCCGAATTTGCGGTACACCGAACGGGCACGACCGCAGCGGCGGCAGCGCGTATAACCCCGCACCTTGAACTTGGGTGTGGCGTTTGCCTTGTTGATCAGCGATTTCTTTGCCATGTCGGGTGCCTCTACCTGTTCTTCGCAGGCTTGCCTGCGCCCTTGCCGCCGCGCACAGGGCCACGACGCTTCTGCTTCTGCGGAGCCGCACCGGCGTCATCGCCCCGCTTGAACGGGAACCCGAATGCGTCGAGGAGAGCCTTGCCCTGCTCGTTGGTGGCGGCGGAGGTGACGATGGTGATGTCCATGCCACGGTTGGAGTCGATCTTGTCGTAGTCGATCTCGGGGAACACGGTCTGGTCGGAGAGACCGAACGTGTAGTTTCCCCGTCCATCCCAGCTGTGGGCCGCCAGACCACGGAAGTCGCGGATGCGGGGAATGGCCACCGCGATCAGACGATCGAGGAACTCCCACATCCGGTCACCGCGCAACGTCACCTTGCAACCAATGGATTGCCCTTCGCGCAGTTTGAAAGCGGCGATGGAATCCTTGGCCTTGGTGATGATCGGCTTCTGACCGCTGATCTTGGTGAGATCGGCAACTGCACCTTCCAGCAGCGAAGGCTGCTGGGTGGCACGACCGACGCCCATGTTGATCACGATCTTCTCGAGCCGCGGGATCTGCATCGCATTGGGCAGACCGAGCTGCTCCTGGAGGGCTGCGCGAATGTCGTCCTGATACTTCTGCTTCAGCCGCGGGGCCGTTGCCGTTGCCGTTGCCGGTTTGGTGGCGGTTGCGGTTGCGGTATCGGTCATGAGATCACCTCACCGGTTCGCTTGGCGACGCGCACCTTGGTGCCGTCGGGCTGAGTCGTGTAGCCGACGCGCGTGGGCTTGCCCTTGTGGACGAGCATGACGTTGCTGACATCGACCGGCATGTCGCGATCGATGATGCCGCCCTGCTGGTTGGTCTTGCGGGCCTTGCTGTGCTTCTTGGCCGTGTTGACACCGTTGACGATGACCTTGTTAAGGGTGGGCATGACCTGCACCACTTCGCCTTCTTTGCCCTTGTCCTTGCCCGAGATCACCACGACGGTGTCGCCCTTCTTGAGCTTCATGGTCACAGCACCTCCGGGGCCAGCGACACGATGCGCATGAACTTCTTGTCGCGCAGCTCACGACCGACGGGCCCGAAGATACGGGTGCCGCGCGGCGTGAGATCGTCCTTGATGATGACGGCAGCGTTCTCGTCGAAACGGATGTAGCTGCCATCCGGGCGGCGGCGCTCCTTCTTGGTGCGCACGACGACGCACTTGACGACGTCGCCCTTCTTCACAGCGGCGCCAGGAATGGCGTCCTTGACGGTGGCCACGAAGATGTCGCCGATGCCCGCGTAGCGTCGGCGAGTACCGCCGAGCACCTTGATGCACAGCACTTCCTTGGCGCCACTGTTGTCGGCAACGCGGAGGCGGGATTCCTGCTGAATCATTTGGCACGCTCCAGGATCTCCACCACGCGCCAGCGCTTGCTCTTGCTGAGCGGGCGAGTCTCCATGACGCGGACCCTGTCGCCGATGTTGGCGTCGTTGGCCTCGTCGTGGGCGTACAACTTCTTGGTACGCATCATGAACTTGCCGTACTTCGCGTGACGAACGCGCTCGACCACTGCGACGACCGCGGTCTTGTCCATCTTGTTGGACACGACCAGGCCCTCACGGGTCTTGCGGTTCTTGCGCTCGGCAGTGGCTGCGGTTTCGGTTACTTCGGACATCACTTGCTCCCCTCGGTCAGCGCGATTTCCTTCGCACGGATGTGGGTGTTGATACGGGCGATCTGACGACGCACCTTGCCGATTTCGGCGTTGTTGTCGAGCTGACCGGTGGCGTTGCGGAAACGCAGGTTGAGCGACTCTTGCTTGCTTGCTCGCAGTTCCTCCACGAGGGCGGCGAGATCGAGTTCCTTCAGTTCAGTGTTCGAACGTGCCATCTCAGTACACCTCCTCGCGGGTGATGATGCGGGCCTTGATCGGCAGCTTCTGGATCGCCTTGGCCATGGCGGCCTTGGCGGTCTCCTCGTTGGGGAACGACAGCTCGAACAGCACACGGCCAGGCTTGACGACGGCAACCCAGAACTCGGGGTTGCCCTTGCCGGAACCCATGCGCGTCTCGGCCGGTTTCTTGGTGACGGGCTTGTCGGGGAAGATGTTGATCCACACCTTGCCACCACGCTTGATGGCGCGGGTCATGGCGATACGAGCGGCTTCGATCTGGCGGGCGGAGAGCCAGCCCGGCTCGAGCTCCTGAATGCCGTACTCACCGAAGGCGAGCTCGTTGCCACCCTTGGACAGGCCAAAGGTGCGGCCACGGTGGTGCTTGCGGTGTGCGACTTTACGGGGCATCAACATGATGAATCAGTCCTCCCCACGGAAGTGCGGGGCTTCTGGCGCGCCACCATGGGTGCGACGAGCGATTTCCTCTTCCTCGTCGAGCAGCTTCTCCAGCTCGGGATCAGCTTCCTTGACGAGCGGCGTGGCCTCGGTCTCGGGCTCGTCGGCCTTGCGGCGACCAGCGGACGAGACCACCTTGCGGGGGCCGGCGCCGAGGCCGGTGGCCTCGCCGACCGCAAGCGCCGCTTCACGAGCGATCTTCTCGTCGGTGGCAGCCTTGTAGGGCACGATGTCGCCCTTGTAGATCCACACCTTCACACCGACGCGGCCGCTGGAGGTACGAGCCTCGCGCAGGCCGTAGTCGATGTCGGCGCGCAGCGTGTGCAGCGGCACGCGACCTTCGCGGTACCACTCGGTGCGGCTCATCTCGGCGCCGCCAAGACGGCCCGAGCACTGCACGCGGATGCCGAGGGCACCAGCCTTCTGTGCGTTCTGCACTGCGCGCTTCATCGCCCGACGGAAGGCGATGCGGTTGACCAGCTGGTCGGCCACACCCTGGGCGATGAGCGCAGCATCGAGCTCGGGGCTCTTGATCTCGACGATGTTGAGCTGCACCTTCGGGTTACCGGTGATCTGCGTCAGGAGTGCACGCAGCTCGTCGGCCTGGGCGCCACGACGACCGATGACGATGCCGGGACGGGCGGTGTGGATGTCGATCCGCACCTTGTCGCGGGTGCGCTCGATCTCGATGCGGCTGACGGCGGCGGATTCCAGCTTAGCCATCAGGGCCTTGCGGATCTTCCAGTCCTCGGTGAGGTACTCCTTGTAGTCGCGCTCGCTGAACCAGCGGCTCTTCCACTCGGTGGTCACGCCGAGACGGAAACCGTAGGGGTTGATCTTCTGACCCATTTTAATTGTCCTCCGTCTTGCCGGATTCAGGGCCGTCCGCTTCGCTTTCGCCTGCGTCGGACTGCGGCTCGTCGCTGGCGCTTCCCTCGCCGCCTGCGTCTACAGTTGCTGTCACGTCTGCGTCCTCTTGGTTGCTGTCTTCGTCGTCGTTCTGCTGGCTGGCCGGAGCGCTGAAGCCGGCGGCTTCGGCATTCTCGACGGTGTCGAACCAGTACTCGGCTTTGGTCTGGCCGTAGTAGCGGCTGGCGGGCTCGTGGTACAACATCGACTGCGCGTTGCCCTTGATCCCGTAGCCCTCGGGTGCCTCATCGGTGTCGGCAGGCACGGCGCCCAAGAACGACTTCGCGACCACTTCGGCCTCGGCTGCACCGTGATCGTGACCGGTGTCGCCCGACTTGAGGCCGGCGGCACGCTGACGGCTGCGCTCGACGCGCGCCTTGCGGCTGGCGGCGGTGCCGCCTGCGGCGGCGCCACGCCGACCCGCTGCGGTGCGCTTGGCCTCACGGGCCTGCACGACTTCGAGGCGGCGGTCGTCGAGGCGGGCCACCACGATCGTGATGTGGCAGGAGCGCTTCTTGATGGCTCCGGCGCGGCCGCGGGCACGTGGCGTGAACCGCTTCATCGTCGGGCCTTCGTCGGCGTAGCACGCCTTGACAAACAGCTCCTCAGGGTCCTGCTCGTCGTTGTGCTGTGCATTGGCGACGGCCGATGCCAGCACCTTGCGCACCACCGTGGCGGCATCGCGATCGCAGAACTGCAACACTTCGTCGGCGTTGCGTACCGGCAGATCGCGAATGAGATCGAGGACCACGCGGGCCTTCCAGGCCGACGAGCGGATGTACATCGCGCTGGCCTTGGTGCCACTGCGCTCGCCGGCGACGAACGACTTCTCGTTGAGCTTCGGACCGGTCATCAGCGGCGACCCTTCGTGTTCTTCTCTTGGCCGGCGTGGTACCTGAAGGTACGCGTCGGGCTGAACTCGCCCAGCTTGTGCCCGACCATGCTCTCGGTGACGTAAACCGGCACGTGCTTGCGACCGTCGTGGACGGCGATGGTGTGGCCGACCATGTCGGGGATGATGGTGCTGCGACGGCTCCAGGTCTTGATGACCTTGCGCTCGCCGGCCGCATTCTGCGTGTCGACCTTCTTCAGCAGGTGGTCGTCGACGAACGGGCCCTTCTTCAGGCTGCGTGACATGGTGGATTACCTCCGGCCCTTCGACGTGCGACGACGGCGCACGATGAGCTTCTGCGTCGGCTTGTTGGTGTTGCGGGTGCGGACACCTTCGGGCTTGCCCCAAGGCGACACTGGCGGGCGACCACCACTGGTGCGGCCTTCGCCACCACCGAGCGGGTGATCGACCGGGTTCATGGCCACACCACGGGTCTGCGGGCGAACGCCCTTCCACCGGTTGCGACCGGCCTTGCCGATGGTGAGGAGCTCGTGCTCGCTGTTGCCGACTTCGCCGACGGTGGCGCGACAGTCGATGAGCACCCGGCGCATCTCGGTGCTGGGCAGGCGCAGGGTGGCGAACTCGCCTTCCTTGGCGACCAACTGCACGGCGGTGCCGGCCGAACGGGCCATCTTGCCGCCGCCACCGGGGCGCAGCTCGACGTTGTGCACGGTGGTACCGACGGGGATGTAGCGCAGCGGCAGGGCGTTGCCCGGCTTGATGTCGGAGCCGGCACCGTTGGACACGTGGTCGCCCACGTTGAGGCCCTTGGGCGCCAGGATGTAGGCCTTCTCGCCATCGGCGTAGTGCAACAGGGCGATACGACAGGTGCGGTTGGGGTCGTACTCGATGGCCGCCACCTTGGCGGTCATGCCGTCCTTGGTGCGGGTGAAGTCGATGATGCGGTACTGGCGCTTGTGGCCACCACCGCGGTGACGACTGGTCTTGCGACCGTGCACGTTGCGTCCGCCGCTCTTGCTGAGCGGGGATAGCAGCGTGCGCTCGGGAGTGCGCTTGGTGATCTCGGCGAAGTCAGAACTCGTCTGGAAACGACGACCGGCGCTGGTGGGTTTGCGTGAACGAATGGCCATGGTGATGCGCCTCAGTGCTCGAACAGCGGGATTTCATCGCCCGCTGCCAGGGTGACGATGGCCCGCTTGGTGTCGGGCTTGGAACCGGCGCGGCCGGCGCGACGTGCACGCGAGACCTTGCCCTTGCGGTTGAGGGTGTTGACCTTCAACACGGTGACGCCCCAAATGCTCTCGATGGCGTCGCTGATCTCCGGCTTGCTCGCGCTGGGGTGCACCTTGAACGTGTACACACCCTGCTCGATGAGGCCGTAGCTCTTTTCCGACACCACGGGTGCCAGGATGATGTCGCGGGGATCCTTCATCGGTTCTCTTCTCCTGCAGATGCTTCAACGGCAGATCCTTCAACGGCAGATCCTTCAACGGCAGATCCTTCAACGGCAGATCCTTCAACGGCAGATGCTTCAACGGCAGATGCTTCAACGGCAGATGCTTCAACGGCAGATGCTTCGCGCTGGCTGGGGGGCAGCTGGAAACCGGCGGCTTCGGCATCCTCGGCGGTGGCGAACCAGAACTCGGCCACCGTGCGGTTGTAGAACGCCGAACCGGGTACGTGGTACAGGCCCGAACCTGCGTTGCCCTTGATCTCGTAGCCCTCGGGCGCCGAGTCGTCTTGGGTCGCCGCCACGGCGCCCTTGGGAAGGTCGGCGGTAGCCGGCGTGGTCTCGCCAGACTTCGCAACATCGGCGTCGAGGAGGCCCTGCGCCTTGGCGGCAGCGGCCTTCTTCACCGGGGCCATCTTCGCCGGGGCCATCTTCGCCGGGGCCTTCTTCGCCGGGGCTTCGGTCGTGGCGGCAGCGGCTTGCTTGGTGGCGGCGGCCTTCTTGGCCGCAGCCTTCTTCGGGGCCGGGGCCGCAGCGGCCACCGAGGTGCCCGGCAGCGTGGCCTGGCTGAAGATCACGTAGTCGTTGCAGAGGATGTCGTAGGCGTTGAGCTCGTTGACTTCGATGAGCTGCACTTCCGGCAGGTTCAAGAAGCTGCGAATGGCATTGGTGTCGTCAATGTCGACGACCACGAGCGCCTTGCCGGAGATGCCGAGGGCGCTGAGCGCCGCCTTGGCCTGCTTGGTCTTGGGCGCCTCGAAGTTCCAGGCATCGATGACAACGACCTTGCCCTCGGCGGCGCGGTCGCTGAGGGCCGAGCGCAGGGCGAGCTTGATCATCTTCTTGGGGGTCTTCTGGTCGTACTTGCGCGGCTTCGGGCCGAGCGCCACACCGCCGCCACTGAAGTGCGGTGCACGGATGGAGCCCTGGCGAGCGTTGCCGGTGCCCTTCTGCTTGAAGGGCTTCTTGCCGCCGCCACGAACCTCGGCCCTGGTCTTGGTGCTCTGCGTGCCGGAACGACGGGCAGCGAGCTGGGCGGTGACGACCTGGTGCATGACCGGCACGTTGGGTTGGATGCCGAAGACATCGGCGACGAGTTCGAGCGAGCCGGCATCGTCGCCGGCCGTCGTCTTGAGCAGTGTCTTCAAGGAGGACATGTCGTGGAGTGTCACGGCGTCACTTCCCCTTCACAGCGTTGCGGACGATGACGACGCCGCCGTTGGGACCGGGCACGGAGCCCTTCACCAGCAGCAGGTTGCGCTCGGGATCGGCCTCGACAACTTCCAGGTTGAGCGTGGTGACCTGCTCGTGACCCATGTGGCCCGACATCTTGACGCCCTTGAACACGCGGCCGGGGAAGCTGGCCTGGCCGATGGAACCGGGTGCGCGGTGGTGTTTGTGGTTACCGTGGCTGGCACCCTGACCGGAGAAGTTGTGGCGCTTCATGGTGCCGGCGAAGCCCTTGCCACGGCTGACCGCGGTGACATCGACGAGTTCGCCCCGGATGAGGGTGTCGACCTTGATCTCCTGACCGACTTCGAAGCCATCCACCGAATCGAGGCGAAGCTCCACGACCTTGCGGCCCGGATCAACACCCGCCTTGGCGAAGTGGCCCGCTTCGGGCTTGGTGAGCTTCTTCGGATCGCGGTGTCCGTAGGTGACCTGCAGCGCCGTGTAACCGTCGCGTTCGGTGGTCTTCACCTGGACGATGCGCGCTGGCTCGACGCGTAGCACGGTGACGGGAACGACCTTGTCGTTCACCCACACCTGACTCATGGCGACTTTTTCGCCAACAATCGCTTTGAGTGCCATCTCGGCAGCCTTTTCGGTCGGACCCGGAAGAACCGGGCATCTGGATTACACGCAAATGCTCCGGCGGCCAAATGGCCGGCGGAGCACCGGATTCGGTTGTCGCCGTGCGGTTTCCCACGGATGGGACCTGCTCGGACATCGATTGCCGTACACCGGCTGGTGCACACGAGGATTGGACTCTACCGGCGCCGGAACGACTCTGCCAACCCGCGGCACGTCTCGGTCCGATTCACTCGCCCGCACCCGAGCAGGTCTTTTCGACCAGGGCTCTCGATCTGGTCGCTCGCTCAGCGATGCGAGTGGTCGGCATCGTGGGCGGGGGTTTCGCGCACGCTGAACACCTTGGGGAACTTCAGGCTCGCCCAGATCGCGAGACCCAGCAGGCCGATGATGACGGCCAGCGAGACGAGCGTGTCGATGTGGAACCAGTGGCTGACGCTCATCTTCACGCCGACGTAGATCAAGATGATGCCCAGCCCGTGGCTGAGGAAGTGGAACTTCTCC
The DNA here is from genome assembly GCA_031420675.1 of Ilumatobacteraceae bacterium. Classification (GTDB taxonomy): domain Bacteria; phylum Actinomycetota; class Acidimicrobiia; order Acidimicrobiales; family Ilumatobacteraceae; genus UBA668. The sequence continues at coordinate 10,165 of JANONE010000368.1, forward strand.
TTGGCGTTGGCCAGCAGGAAGTACATCGCACGCAACCCCATGATGGCGAACGCGTTGCTGGCGAACACCAGGAACGGTTCATTCGAGACCGCGAGGATCGCCGGCACGGAATCGACCGCGAAGATGACGTCGGTGATCTCCACCACGACCAGCGCCGCCAGCAAGGGGGTGGCAGCCCGTTTACCGTTGATGCGGGTGATGAACTTGTGACCGTCGAATTCGTCGCTGACGGGCATGATCCTCTTCAGCAACTTGATGCCGCCAGTGTGCTCCTTCTCGCCCTCGTCGTTGCGGTGCCGCAGGATCTTCAGGCCGGTGAAGATGAGCAGGGCGCCGAACACCAGCAGCACCCACCAGAACTTCGAGATCAGCGCGGTGCCCGCCCAGATGAAGATGCCACGCATGAAGAGCGCTCCGAAGATGCCCCAGAACAGCACGCGGTGCTGGTACTTCAGCGGGATCGCGAAGGTGGAGAACAACATCGCCCACACGAATACGTTGTCGACGCTCAACGACTTCTCGATGACGTAGCCGGAGAGGTACTCCGTGGTGGCCTGGCCGCCGAACGCCAGGGCGACCACCCCGGCGAAGGCCAGGCCGAAGCCCACCCAGATCAGCGTCTCGGTGAGCACCTCCTTCGGTGTCGGCTCGTGATCGTCGCGATGGCGGAACAGGTCGACCGCCAACATCAGGCCGATGGTTGCGGCCAAGGCGAACCACGCCCACGCCGGCACGTCGAGGTCGACGAACTGATCTCGCGAACCGGCGTGAGACCCGAAGGGGTTGAGAAGAGCGATCATGGGCCGCAACGTTAGGAGGCCTTCACGCCGGAACGGACACTCGCATGGGTCGTTTTTTCATTGGTTCACCGCCGCCACCCCCGCCGGCACTACGGGGTGCGCTTCGCGAGCCACTTCGCGACGACCGGATGGAGCGCTGCGTCAGTCGGTCGGACGCGCCACGAGGGTTGCCCCCAGCGACTCCAGCGCCCCGCGGCGACGAACCCCGATGGTCACTTCGTCGCCGGGAGCGCGGTCGCGGATGGTGGCAACGAGGCCCGCCCGACCGCTTATCTCCGCGCCGTCGACGGACACGATCGAATCGCCGACCTGCAGCCCGGCCTCATCGGCAGGCGTGCCCCTCACCACCTCCGTGATCAACGCGCCACTCCCACCGTCGAACCGATCGGAGAGGCTGACGCCGAGGTAGCCATTGGTCTGCACATCGCCGTCCGCCCCAGCGCGCAGCCTGTCGATGGTGGGCAGCAACTCGGCATTGGAGATTGCGAAGCCGAGGTCGTTGGCGGTGGTGCCTTGCTCGGTGACGGCGACGAAGGTGGTGATACCCACCACCTGCCCGAGTGAGTTGACCAGCGCCCCGCCGGAGTTGCCCGACGAGATCGGCGCATCGGTCTGGATGAGTCCCTTCAACGACTTGGTCTCATCCGCGCTCGTGCGGTCGAGCGCGGAGACGATGCCGACGGTAACCGAAGGATCGCCGTCGAGATCGAGCGCGTACCCCACGGCCACCACATCGTCACCCACTCGAACATCGCCCGGATCGGCGAACGTCGCCGGGGTCAGCCCCTCGGCGTCGATGCGTAATAGTGCGAGGTCGCGACTGGCATCGGTGGCGAGGACCACCGCCACGCGTGGTTCGGTCTCGCCGGGCACACGCACACTGACGGTGGCCGCGCCGGCGATGACGTGAGCGTTGGTGACGATCTCCCCGTCGGCCGTCAGAACCAACCCGCTGCCGACGGATCGGCCGATCTGCTCGCCCGCAGCCGACAACGCCGAGACGTTCACGACCGAGGGCGCGATCGTGGAGGCAACTGCGAACACGTCGAGTGCCGGCAGCGGGCCCGTTCGCGGTTCAACCTTCACCAGTCCGAGCGTGGATGCGACTCGGGCAGGCGGTGGGTCGTCCTGCGCCAGTCGCACGCCCATCCAGGCGCCCAACAGCCCAGCGGCCCAGGCGACCACCACGACCACGAGCGTGAGGACAAAGCCGCGCCGGACGCGGGGAGCGCGCGGAGCAGGCTCCGCAGGCGCGATCCTCGCAGTCGGTTCGGCTTCGAATCGTGGCGCAGGTTCTGTGTCGATAGCGCGTTGTCTATCGGAACCTGAGGCGGTTTGGGCTGTCACCGGCGTTCACGGCTTGTCAAGGCCGGGGGGATCAGCTGTTCTGGATCTTGATCTCGATGTCGACACCGGCCGGCAGCTCGATGCGCTGCAGGCTGTCGATGGTCTTCGCGTTCGGGTCGACGATGTCGATCAGGCGCTTGTGGACGCGCATCTCGAAGTGCTCGCGAGAGTCCTTGTCGATGTGTGGGCCACGGATGACCGTGTAACGGTGCTTGTCAGTGGGCAGCGGGATGGGCCCGCGCACCGTGGCGTTGGTGCGAGTGACGGTCTCGACGATCTTGCGAGTCGATTGGTCGATGATCTCGTGGTCGAACGCCTTGAGACGGATGCGAATGCTCTGTGCCATGGTGATGCGTCTCTCTCAGGTCACTTGGTGATCTTGGTGACGCGGCCGGCGCCGACGGTACGGCCACCCTCACGGATGGCGAAACGCAAGCCTTCGTCCATCGCGATCGGCTTGCCCAACTCGACACTGATCTGCACATTGTCACCCGGCATCACCATCTCAG